>JBILCF010000185.1:0-5420 GCA_044353325.1 Chitinophagaceae bacterium
ATTTTATACAAAACACGTGTAGGATTTACTGCACGTGTTTTTTAAATTAATCAAACAATTGTGTATAATTAAATTTCACTTTCTACCTACTATATTGGCACAATAAATATTTTAGCATACTTTTGGATGTAACAATAATAAACTGAAAAATTAATATGAACCACAACGAATTTAATAAATATGCCATAAAACATCATGGTATAAGCAGTGCAACATTACACAACTTTACTTCGCACATGAATAAATCCATTACTAATCTGACACCTTACATTATCGAGGAGCGACCAATGAATGTAGCTTCTATGGATGTATTTTCACGATTGATGATGGATCGTATCATTTTTTTAGGGGAAGGAATCAATGACTATGTTGCAAATATTGTCACAGCACAATTGTTGTTTTTGGAAAGTGTTGATCGCACGCGCGATATCCAAATGTATTTAAACAGTCCTGGAGGCAGTGTTTATGCTGGCTTAGGTATATATGATACGATGCAAATTATTCAACCTGATGTAAGTACAATTTGTACTGGTATTGCAGCTAGTATGGCTGCTGTATTGATGTGTGCAGGCGTTAAAGGTAAACGTACAGCTTTAAAACATGCTCGTATTATGATACATCAACCACTTGGTGGGGCAGAAGGTCAAGCAAGTGATATCGAAATTACTGCACGAGAAATTGGCAAATTAAAGAAAGAGTTATATGAGATTATCGCAGCACATAGTGGACAGAAATTCAGCAAAGTTGAAAAAGACAGTGATAGAGATTACTGGATGACTGCCGAGGAAGCGAAAGAATATGGTATGGTTGACGAAGTGTTGACTAGAAACCCGAGAAAAGAATTATAAACATTCAATTCAATTAAGATTATTAAAAAAGGGGATGCAAAAAAGTATCCCTTTTTTATAAAATTATATTAGTAAAAATTATTGAATAGTAAGAAAAACAGAATCTTTTGTAACTCTTCCTGCATAATCTACAGCTGTAGCTAAAAATCTACAAAAGATTGGAGGAGTTCCGTTAATAACTGCCCATTTTTCATTGAATGTATATCCTTCTTTGCCATCTACAGCAGGGGTTCTGTTCATAAACGTTTTGATTACTGCATGATCAACTGCATCAACTTGTGATAAATTTAATGTAAGTGATTTTAGTTTGCCACCTTTGTCCTTTGATTCTAAGTCTGTGACGACACCGACCATATGAATATCAGCTCCTAGGGCAAATACTGCATTTAATGCTGGTACACTCGTTACGATTTTTGGTGCAATGGTATCTCGGCCTGCATTGTAAAAGTATTTGTCATTGTTCGTGCTTTTTTTGCAGGAATGCAATGCGCTAATCAATGTTAAAGAAACCAATGAAATTAGAGTATATTTAAAATAAAAATTCATCAACAATAGCTTTTGAATCGTAAATATACTCAAAATGTGTGTAATACAAACATAGTTTGATATTTTTACTTTTTTATGACATGGAAAAGCAGGAAATATTCTACAGATTAGCATTAGGTCAGGTTGCAGGTATAGGGGCAAAAAAGCAAAAATACCTCTTAGAACACTTTAAAAGTGCGCAGGAAATCTTCAATTCTTCACCTAAATACCTAAAATTATTGCCATTTTTGAACGAAACAAATGCATTGTCCATTAAGTCTTTTGCTGATTTTTCTGTTATTGAAAAAGAAATGAATTACAATGATAAAAATGGTATTACAGCAATTTTTTTTGATGATGAAAAGTATCCTCAAAGGCTTAAAAACTGTATAGATGCACCAGTCATTCTTTTTTATAAAGGACATGCTGATTTGAATGCTTTACAGACAATTTCAGTTATAGGTACACGTTCAAACACTGAATATGGCAAGAAAGTTTGTGAGGAGTTTATTGCAGATCTCGAAAATAGTGGCATTACTGTATTTAGTGGTTTGGCATATGGTATTGATGTGATTGCACATAAGGCTTGCTTAAAGCATAAATTACCCACAGTAGGGGTTTTAGCGCATGGGCTATCGTCTATTTATCCACCCACACACAATTGTGTGGCCAAGGAAATGCTCGAAAAGGGCGGTTTGCTTTCTGAATATTTTTCGGAAGAAAAAGCTGAGAAAGGCAATTTTCCTACTCGAAATAGAATTGTAGCCGGTATTTCAGATGCAACAATTGTGGTAGAAACCGATATGAAAGGAGGCTCTATGATTACAGCAGAAATTGCATATTCCTATAATCGTGACGTTTATTGCTATCCTGGAAGAATTGTTGATACCAAAAGCGCTGGATGTAATTATTTAATAAAATCCTTAAAGGGGCAGCTTATTACTAGCGCAGATGATGTGTTGGTTGCTATGAATTGGAAATCAACAACAGCTAAAAAGCCATCTCAACGTCAATTATTTATAGAACTTGAGCCCGACGAAGATAAAGTTTATACTGCATTGAAGGACTGTAACCAAATCCATATTGATGAATTGTATCAAAAAACAGGCATGTCTAGCACTAAAATTGCTTCAGCCATGTTAGGCTTAGAAATGCAAGGAATTATTAAAGTATTGCCCGGTAAAATGATAGCCTTGGTTTGATTAGAGGCTATTAACTAAAATATAGGCTTTAAATGACCATATAAAATAGCTTTTGAATTAAATTTGCAATTCTAATATACAATATGAAGAATTTACCGCTAGTTTTTAGCTCATTAGCCCTTGTTGGTGTTGTTATTTTGTTTGGGATGAAATTGACTGACAATAAATCATCAAAACCTTCAGTATTAAAAGTGAAAAACGATTCAGGAAAAGAAGTGAGCTTGTCAGGCAGTAAAGTGGCATTCGTTGATATTGATACATTAGAATCAAATTATAATTATTTTAAAAAGAAAAAAGCTGAATTTGAAAGCCGCCAAAAAAGTATAGATGCTGAACTTGAAAAAATGGCTAATTCATTGCAAAATGATTATATCGCGTTGCAAAAGAAAGCCCAAAATGGCGAATTGTCACAAACGGACGGAGAAGCTGCACAACAACTTTTGATGAAACGTCAACAAGAGTTAGAACTAAAACGACAAAATTTAGCTGACAAATACATAAAAGACCAAGAGGCATTCAATAAAGAAATTCATGACAATTTACATGAATACATTGAAAAGTACAACCAAGAAATGGGTTATGATTATATTTTGTCATACTCAAAAGATGGTTCTATCTTGTTTGCGGATAAAACATTGGATATCACTCAGGATATTATTAAAGGTATGAATAGCGAATTGAAACCCTAACAAAAATAGTTTATTAGAATAATACAAATCATATGAGAAAAAAAATTGTTGCAGGTAACTGGAAAATGAATTTAAGTATTGCTGAGGGAAAGCAATTAATTACAGATGTAGTAGCTCGTTTACCTTTATTGGCTGAAAATCAATTTGTATTGTTTTGTCCATCTTTTGTACAACTTGGTGCATTATCTACTATATTGGAAGATAGCGCAGATCAAGCGGTAAGTTTAGGTGCGCAAAATTGTCACGATCAAGTATCAGGAGCCTTCACTGGCGAGGTTTCAATTCCGATGTTGAACGAAATTGGTATAAAAAATGTCATTATTGGGCACTCCGAGCGTAGACAATATTTTAATGAAAGCAATGCATTTTTAAAATCTAAAGTTGATGCTTTGGTTGAAGCGCAATTTCAAGTTATTTTCTGTTGCGGCGAACCTTTAGATATTCGCGAAGCAAATAGTCAAAATGATTATGTTCAACAACAATTGCAAGATAGTTTATTTCATCTATCTGCAAAGCAAATTGCAAAGCATATAGTTATAGCTTATGAGCCTATTTGGGCTATTGGTACAGGTAAAACAGCTAGTACAGAACAAGCTCAAGAAATGCATGCTTTCATACGAGGGATGATTGCAATACAATATAATCATGAAATTGCTGAATCTATATCTATATTATATGGAGGAAGTTGCAATCCAACCAATGCTGTAGAGTTGTTTTCTTGTCCAGATGTAGATGGTGGTTTGATAGGCGGAGCTGCATTAAAAGCTGAAACCTTCCTCCCTATAGTTTTTGCAATGAATTAATCCAAACATCATTTATTTGAATTAGTTTGATTTTCGACTAAAAATTAATTAAACAATTATGACTTCCTTGATGAATTGTTCACCAAAATGTTGGTTGATACGTTCAACAAGCAATGCTTTACTGTAGTTTAATTCGTTTTTCAGTGGTGCTACATTGGTGTAAATATATAATTTCCCTTCTCTGATTTGCAAGTCGTTGGTGTGTTTGGCTACTGTTTTGCCCATAAGAGTTTCCCAATCCTCGCGCAATTTAGTAACTTGATACTGGTACTTCCAGTTACTTTGCTCGAGCATTTTTTTTAATGCATCTTGTATCGAATATTCTGCCATTTTATTCCTATATTGGGAAAACAAATTTACGAATATCCTCAACAGTAATGGCTTCGTCGCACAAGATAACTAGTCTTTCTATTACATTTCGAAGCTCACGAATATTTCCAGTCCAATTGTGTTGAGATAAAGCATCTATTGCTGATTGTTCCAATTTAGGGGCTTTCATTTTATAGTCGGCGCAAATTTGTACTAGGAAAAAAGAAGCAAGAACAGGTATGTCATCACGTCTATCGTTAAGAGAAGGTACAAATATTTCGATGACATTTAATCGGTGGTATAAATCCATTCTAAAATTACCAGATTCAATTTCTTTTAATAAATCTTTATTGGTTGCTGCAATGACACGAACATTGACATCAATATCTTTTTCGCCACCAACACGCGTTATTTTTCCTTCTTGCAATGCGCGTAAGACTTTGGCTTGTGCATTTAAACTCATATCACCAATTTCGTCAAGGAATAAAGTGCCGCCATCTGCTTGTTCAAACTTGCCTATACGTTGTTTAATCGCAGTCGTAAATGCACCTTTTTCATGTCCAAACAACTCACTGTCAATTAATTCTGAAGGGATTGCAGCACAATTAACTTCAACTAGGGGTTTACTTCGTCGATTACTTTTTTCATGAACCCATTTTGCTACCAATTCCTTGCCGCTTCCATTCGGTCCAGTTACTAATATTCTAGCTTCGGTTGGTGCAACTCGGTCTATGGTCGCATTGATTTTGACTATTACATCACTTTTGCCAATAATATCTTGCAGTCCATTGACTTGACGTTTCAATACAATAGTTTCATTGACTAATGTTGCTTTATCAAGGGCATTTCGAATTGTAATCAATAGTCGATTCAAATCTGGAGGCTTTGAAATATAATCAAATGCACCGTTTTTTACAGCCTCTACTGCAGTATCTGTACTGCCATGACCAGATATCATAATCATTGGCACATCAATCCCGTCTTTTTGTAGGGCAACAAGCAATTCTGAGCCATCTTTTTTAGGCATTTTTATATCGCACAAAA
>JBILCF010000216.1:0-4025 GCA_044353325.1 Chitinophagaceae bacterium
CTACCACATGTATCAATAGAAATGTAGTTTCTGGTGCAGCTTGTTTCAATCCATATGAAATCACTTTTTCATCTGTTTCACTAAAATCAACAGCCATGGCTATTTTTTTATAATCCTGAATCGTCATTGTATTTAACTTTTCAATGACAGTATGAATATTCACTTGATTATCGCGTACCTTTTTGGCTAGCAAAGGATAAAAAATAGTGAGAAGCAACAATATAAAAAACAATACAACTCCAAGAATAACAAGTCCTATCGCCCAAGTGTGTTGGCTTTCGCCAATAAATTCAAAAGCTTTCTCTAGTACCATTTTGATATTGAGATATAGAATAATTGAAGTCACTAAAACAGAGAGTGTAATCAACCAAGGTTTGATGGTAAAGTTTTTCATCATTCTTTTGTTACTTACCGAATATATCAATGGTATGATAGCAAATGACAATTGAATACTCAAAATAACTTGACTCAAAATCAATAAGTCAGTCATCTTATCTTCGCCTGCAATCCAAATCGTCACCAATGCAGGTACAACAGCTACAGATCGTGTAATGATACGTCTCAACCAAGGGTTAAATCGAATGTGCAAATAGCCTTCCATTACGATTTGTCCTGCCAAAGTACCAGTGACAGTACTACTTTGACCAGCAGCAATCAATGCTACGGCAAACAACATTGGAGCAAAACGATTTCCGACTAAGGGTGCTAACAATTCATGTGCATTTTCAATACTGTTAACAGTATTCAAGCCATTGTTGTAAAATACAGTTCCAGCTAAAATTAAAATAGCAGCGTTGACAAAAAGAGCCAAATTCAATGCAATAGCACTATCGATAAAATTATATTTAATGGCCTTACGTTTCGATTCATCGTCATCTCCTATTTTGCGCGTTTGTACCAAAGCCGAATGCAGATATAAATTGTGCGGCATCACCGTTGCACCAATTATTCCTATGGCAATGTACAATGCATGACTATCGGGCAGGGCTGGTTTTAAACCTTTAGCAATTTCTACAATATCTGGTTTTACAAAATAGAGCTCTATACCAAATGAAACAAAAATAATGGCAATCAATGCTATTATGAAGGCTTCCATTTTGCGCATGCCTAATTTTTGCAAATACAACAACAAGAATGTGTCTAAGATTGTGATTCCAACACCCCAAATCAAAGGCAACCCAAACAATAAATTTAAACCAATAGCCATACCAATAACTTCAGCTAAATCCGTAGCGGCAATAGCTATTTCGGCTAAAATGTATAAACAGAAATTGATAACTGGCGGATAAGTTTCTCGATTGACTTGCGCCAAATCACGTTTGTATACGATACCCAAACGAGCGCTCAAGGATTGTAAAATAATAGCCATGATATTGCTCATGACCAATACCCATAGCAACTGATATCCATATCGGCTACCACCTTCTATATCGGTAGCCCAATTACCTGGATCCATATACCCAACAGATACTAAATAAGCAGGTCCAAAAAAAGCCATGATTTTTTTCCAAATCGAATGCTTGTTCATGGTTTCAACTGATGCATTGACTTCTTCTAAACTTTCTTGATGTTTGGAATTGAATTTCATAGTGCAAAAATAAAAGTTTGACTAATCTAACTTTGGGCAAATATACAATGAATACTTGAAATATACCAAACACTAAAAAAAGGAACCAATATGTATTGATTCCTTTTAAAATGAATTAATAATCAGAATAACGCTTATCGAACCAAGATAACATCACCTTTACGAATTATTCGTTTACCATTAGCAAATTCAATTTCTGCATAGTAAAAATAAGTACCAGAATCTTGTTTCACACCTTTAAATGTGCCATCCCAAGCTTCATTATCATGTTGAGCAATAAATAGTTGTTGCCCCCATCTGTTTGTAATACTAAATGAAGAATGTAATACACAGTTTCCTTTAACGAAGAATTTATCGTTCAAGCCATCACCATTTGGTGAAAATGCATTTGGAATAAAGAAGTCTTCGCAATATGTAACTTTGATATCTACACAAGCGGTGTCTTTACAATCATGTTCATCTGTTACTTCCACACAATATTCCATGTCAACCATAGGGAAAGCAAGTGGATTGTATACATAATTTGAACTTAAATAAGTAGGCGAAGTCCAATGGTAATATTTTCCACCCGTAGCATTTAATTGAATGGTGTCGCCATATTTAACTGTTGCAGTGACAGGTGTTGCTGTAGCTACAGGATTTGGATAAACGCCAACAGTAGCATTGGATTGAGCAGTACAAGTTTTAGCATCTGTAACAACAACAGTGTAATTACCTACTCCGATAGCAGTAGCATCAGCACCTGTTTGACCATTACTCCAGTTATATGTAAAAGGTGCAGTTCCGCTAGTTACTTCAGAAGTAATACTACCAGAATTATTATCACAGCCCGTTAAATATGGTGTTAAAGTAACACTTGGTAAAGGATTAACTTCAACAGTTACTTCGGCAGTGCCTGTGCAAACCCCTTGGGTTACAACTAAAGAATAATTGGTGGTTGTTGACGGTGTTACAGTTATTGACTGAGTGGCATCGCCAGTATTCCAATTATAGGTTTGAGCCACGGGGTTCGCAGTTAAAGTTGTACTTTCACCAATACAAATTTCTCGATCACCAACAATTGTAGGCGGCGCTAAATAATCTACTTGTACGATATGTGTAACTGTATCACTACCTACTGCGTTGCTTACAATCAATTGAACCACATGTGTTCCGGGTGTATTAAAACACACTGTTCCAGGATTTTGTAAAATAGATAAGTTAGGAGTGCCTGTAGGGAAAGTCCAAGTCCAAGATGTAGGAGAATTAATACTTAAATCTGTAAACGTAATGCATGTACCTGCACAAATGGTATCATTGCTAATAGAGAATTCAGCTACGGGTAATGGATTTGAAGAAATTGATGGAACTACACTTGGACAAGTAGCTACATCGCTTGCTGAAGTTTGCCCTACAGGTGCTAATACTACAGCACCACTAATTATTGGCCCAGAATACAAACTTGGAGAGCTATTGAAAACAGCAAAAACCGTATTTCCAATCATAGCAAAACCGCCACCAGCTGTTTGAATGGGATGTCCAGTGACTACAAAACTATCCAATGGTAATCCAGCAGGACTGTACTTTATAATTTTACCGGGTTGGGTACTTGTCATTAAATGATAAAAATTATCCTGAGCATCTGTAACTAAGTCATAAGGTCCTGAACCTGGATATGTAGTCATCAAATAGGTAGCTGGACCTGTACCATCATATTTGTTTATTTCTCCAGTACCGCCATTTTTGCTGTAGATGAAATTCATTCCACCACCTGGATTTACTGTAGATACTGCATGACCAGTTGATTGCCACGTAGCGCCGTTCCACCAAGCATAACTTCCACTTACATTGCTATAAAAAGCAGGATTAGGAGTGCCCCCGTTTAAATTCATACTAATGGTCAAACCACCTCCACCAGCAGATGGTAAGTAAGGAAATGGATTTGTTCCAGAAAGAGGTTGTGCAGGATCATAAGCCATTATACCACCACCTTGTTGTAAAAAAACATAGGTAGAATCGATACTTGCACAATTGGGTAATTGTGCAAAACTTTGTTTGAAAATAAAGTTCAAAGCAACGAATAATGATAAAAAAAGGAGTGTTTTTTTCATATTTCTGAAAATTGATAAGCTAAGGTAGTTAATTTTTGGTTTAAAAATACATTAAAAAGTGGTTGTTAACAAACAAAGAATCCACAAATTCAGTGCATCTTAATCTGATAGACGACAATTTCATCGCAATGGTTGAGTAATTTTACTTTCAAACTATAAAAAAAGTTGTAACAAAACCCTACTTTTGCCCAGCAATGCAAATACAAGTACTAAAATCAAAGATTCATAGAGTTCGTGTAACACAAGCTGATTTAAATTATATTGGAAGTGTTACGATTGATGCTAACCTTATGGAGGCTGTCGGGATAATTGAAAACGAAAAAGTTCAAATTGTCAATGTAAACAAT
>JBILCF010000052.1:0-15438 GCA_044353325.1 Chitinophagaceae bacterium
TAATTGAAGCTATAAAAAATGTACTTTCGTATGATTCAAAATATAGTATAGATAACCTTTATACCACCAATAAAGCTTGATTTTAAAGGGTTTTGTAAATGCACTACCATTTAAGTGACTAAAGTAGCATTTGAAAAAAATAACTCAAACGATATTTGTGCAACAAAAAACAATAACAATGCAAATAGAACAAATTTACACAGGATGTCTTGCACAAGGTGCATACTATATCACATCCAATGGCGAGGCAGCTATTATAGATCCACTACGTGAAGTACAACCATACATGCATCGCTTAGAACGCGATGGTATGAAATTGAAATATATTTTTGAAACACACTTTCATGCAGACTTCGTTTCGGGGCATGTCGATTTGAGTCGTAAGACGGGCGCGCCTATAGTATATGGTCCTACAGCAATGCCTGAATTTGAAGCCATAGTTGCTACAGACAATCAAGAATTTAAGTTGGGCAATGTAACAATAAAAGTATTGCATACGCCTGGGCATACCATGGAAAGCACAACGTATTTATTGATAGACGAGAACGGCAAAAACCATGCGATTTTCTCGGGCGATACACTCTTTTTGGGTGATGTAGGTCGACCGGATTTAGCGCAGAAAGCAGCAAGCATGACACAAGAAGATTTAGCAGGCATGTTGTATGAAAGTTTGACAACTAAAATAATGCCATTGGCTGATGATGTGATTGTATATCCTGCACATGGTGCTGGTAGTGCATGTGGTAAAAACATGATGAAGGAAACGGTAGACACACTTGGTCATCAAAAAGAAATGAACTACGCCTTGAATCAGCCGAACAAAGAAGCTTTTGTACAAGCCGTTACAGATGGTTTGACACCACCTCCAGGTTATTTTGGAATGAATGTGGCGATGAATAAAAAAGGTTACGAAAGTTTTGACACAGTGTTACACAATGGCATGAAAGCACTTACAAGTAAGGAGTTTGAAGTCGCTGCAGAAGAAACTGGGGCATTGATTTTAGACACAAGAAATAGCGATGAATTTTGGAAAGGTTTTGTTCCTCAATCTGTAAATATTGGATTGAATGGTGACTTTGCACCTTGGGTTGGTGCATTGATTGTGGATGTCAAACAACCTTTGTTGTTGGTTACAGACGAAGGAAAAGAAGAAGAAACTGTAACGCGTTTGAGTCGCGTTGGTTTTGATAAAATTCTCGGTCATTTGGCTGGTGGATTTGATACTTGGAAAAATGATGGACATGAAATCGATACCATTAATCGCATCACACCAGAGGTATTTGAAGCTCAATTCAAATTGGGAGAATCTACAATCGTAGACGTGCGCAAAGAAAGTGAGTATGCAGCTGAACATATTGAAGATGCATATAGCAAACCTTTGTCATACATCAATGAATGGGTAAAAGATATTAATCCGCAGGAGCATTTCTTTATGCATTGCGCTGGTGGTTACAGAAGTATGATGGCAGCATCAATATTGCAAGCACGAGGATATAGAAATTTTACTGAAATAAGTGGTGGCTTCAATGCTATCGCGAAGACATCAATACCGAAGACAGATTTTATTTGTCAAAGCAAAGTACTGAAATCATAAAAGATAGGTTGATTTGGTTAAAAACAAAACCTGTGAGTGAAATGCTTGCAGGTTTTATTTCCCTTTTTTAGTCTGACTATTATTAAAAGGGTGAAACTTCCTTATGTAACTTTTGTCACATAAATTACTATAATCATTATTTAAATTTGTAATAAATAAACGTATGAATAAGAACATCATTATACTGTTTTTAATTGTTTCTATTGGTTTGGTTGGATTGTATCAAAACATGAATGGACAAACCAATACAAAGCAATTGACTGAATTAATTCAAAAAGGAGCTTATTTGGTCGATGTGCGCACGCCGCAAGAGTTTGCCGAGGGGCATGTAGATGGATCGATTAATATTCCATTGGATCAAGTTCAACAACAAGTATCAAAATTTAAAGGCAAAAAAAATATAGTTGTTTTTTGTCGAAGCGGCAATCGAAGTGGTCAAGCAAAAGCAATATTGGAGCAAAATGGTTTTACGAATGTTACAAATGGTGGAACGTGGCAAAATGTGAATCAAATACTTAATAAGAAATAAATCTAAATATGAAAAAACAGATCATCATAGTATTAAGCTTACTACTAACTAATTTTGCGAGTCATGCACAAGTACAATTTGATTATCAAGTACAAATAACGCCCGTCAATGTCACAGGTTTGCCTGGTTTGCATTCCTTAGTAGGTGCTCAACATGATGGTAAGTGGTTATTGATTGGTGGAAGAAAAGATGGTGTACATGCACGTCAGCCGTTTAATGCCTTTCCTGTAGCTCAGAATAATACAGATATTTATGTAGTTGATGTATTGTCCAATCAAGTTTGGTCAGCACCGTTAACATCATTGCCGACTGGTATTCAAGAACAGTTACAAAGCACTAATATGAATTTTTATCAAGATCATGATTCACTTTATATCATAGGTGGTTATGCATTTTCAGCTACGGCAAATGATCATATTACATTTGATAAACTAACGTCAATCAATGTCCCAGGATTAATGAATGCTATTATAAATTCAGCACCCATTACGTCTTTTTTCAAACAAATAGCAGATCCTTTATTTACAAATACGGGAGGACATATGGGTAAAATAGGCAATACGTTTTATTTGGTAGGAGGTCAACGTTTTGATGGTCGATACAATCCTATGGGTAATCCAACCTACACGCAAACATACCATTCTCAATACTCGAAATTTAATATTGATAATAGTGGAACTCAATTGAGTATTTCCAATGTTCAAACGATTGTTGATCCTGTTCATTTGCGTCGAAGAGATTATAATTTATTGCCACAGATATTTCCTGATGGTTCAGAAGGCTATATGATTTCTTCTGGTGTATTTCAGGATGTAACAAATATGCCCTTTTTATATCCAGTCAACATAACTGCAAATGGATATAATCCAATCACAACGTTTAATCAATACTTAAGCAATTATCATTCCGCTAAAGTAGCATTGTGGGATAGTGCAAATAATAGAATGCACAATTTATTTTTTGGAGGAATGAGTCAATATTATATGTTGAATAATGTATTGACACAAGATGTAAATGTTCCTTTTGTTAAAACCATTAGTAGACTTACCCGTATGAGTGATAGTACCTTGCACGAAGCAGAGTTAAATATTGCTATGCCAGCATATCTTGGTGCTGGTGCTGAATTTTTTGCGAATAAGCAACTGCCTCATACCAATTCAGAAATCATTAAGTTAAACGCTATTCAAATTGACACATTTGTATTAGGTTATATTTTTGGTGGCATACAAAGTCCAAGTGCAAATCCTTTTACTGGAAACCAAACCAACACGACTTCTGCCAATGGAACAATTTATAAAGTAGAATTGATCAACAATCATTTAGGTAATCCTGAACAAGTAGTCGACGGTTCAAATCCTTACGAATTTGTGGTCTATCCGAATCCATCAACAGAAGAAAATATCAATGTACAATTTGATTTAAAAAAAATGGTTTCAGTAAATTATACACTAAATACATTAGATGGACGAATCATTGCGCAAGGCGAAATTGGCCAATTGCGTTTAAATGGGAATCAGTTTAAAATACCAGTTAAAAAAGCTACTGGTTCGAATCAATTGGCTTTAACGCTGGTTTTTGATCAAAAATATTTTGTGACTAAAAAAATTAACCTTAAATAAACTTCATATGAATTTTGATGAATTAATCAACTCGGACAAGCTAACATTAATTGACTTTCATGCAGAATGGTGTGGACCATGTAAGATGATGGCACCTATTTTAAAAGAAACCAAAAAAGCTTTAGGCGATAAAGTACAAATCGTAAAAATCGATGTAGATAAAAATCCTAATCTTGCAGGCGAATTGCAAGTGCAAGGGGTTCCTACCTTGATGTTGTTTAAGGAAGGTAAACTTCTTTGGCGCAAAAGTGGTGTTATCTCTAAGCCAGACTTGGTTAGAATGATTACTCAAAACTAATTTAATCTTAACTCATTCAATTTACTTTACTGAATAGGGTAAGTTGAGTATAAAACTACAAAACTATGTTTGAATTTATTACACAACCATGGCCATGGTATGTAGCTGGCCCACTGATAGGACTTACTGTACCTACGTTATTAATTATTGGAAATAAAACATTTGGTATTAGCTCATCTATGCGGCATGTATGTGCAGCATGTATTCCTGGTGATATTCCATTTTTTAACTACGATTGGAAAAAGGAAATTTGGAATTTGTTTTTTGTATTGGGTGTATTCTTTGGTGGGATGATTGCTATGCTATTACTTGCAAATCCTAATCCAGTAGAAGTAAATCCAACATTGGCCAAGGAGCTTGCAACCTATGGAATTACAGATTTTCAAGGACTAGTACCTTCACAATTATTTAATTGGGCCAACGTACTTACCGCACGAGGATTTATCATGATAGTCTTTGGAGGGTTTTTAGTTGGTTTTGGTACACGTTATGCAGGAGGTTGTACAAGTGGTCATGCGATTATGGGCTTGTCGGCATTGCAATGGCCTTCGCTTGTTGCGACATGTTGTTTTATGTTGGGCGGTTTTTTAATGGCCAATGTTATTTTACCACTCATAATGCAGTTATAACAAATTAAAGAGTTGGCTATTTATACAACGTAAATCGAACAACATTTTTATTATAGATTATTATTTTCCCATTTTTAACATTCAAACTAAAAAATATAATGCAAACAAACGAATTATTAAATACGTCACCCGAATTTGAAGCACGCGCATTAGATGCCATGTGTGTCAATGAAAGCCAATTGGAACATAAGTGGTATCACAATATCAAATACCTTTTAGTTGGGCTAGGGTTTGGAATTATTTTTGTAAAAGCAGAAATTATTTCCTGGTTTCGGATTCAAGAAATGTTTCGTCTGCAATCATTTCACATGTATGGAATTATTGGCAGTGCAGTAATCGTAGGTATGATTTCAGTTTGGTTGATCAAGCGATTTAATATCAAAACGATTTATGGTGAAAAAATAACCATTCATCCAAAAGAATTCAACAAAGGTCAAATATATGGAGGGCTTATATTTGGATTGGGTTGGGCTATTACTGGCGCTTGTCCTGGACCATTATACGCTCAAATAGGAAGTGGTGCTTCGGTTATCATTCTAACTTTATTAAGTGCTATTGCTGGAACTTGGGTTTATGGAAAATTTCGTAGTAAATTACCACATTAATAGTAAATAAAAAGTATAATACGTTAACATGTCTAATGATCAACAACATACTGAATTAAATAGATTACTTAAAGTAGTCAATTATTTAATAGGATTAGTTTTTCTATTGGTATTCGCTGTAATGCTTACGCCCATTCTAGTTTGGAAGGGTGATAGTATTGTTGACTTTTTTAAATCAAAACCTACCAAAGAAAAAATAGCATCTAGTTCTTCCATTGATACCGTAAACTATTGGCGTCCTAAAGATATAAGCGCTATTGAAGATAAATCACAGAAGGAGTTGGTAGAATATGGCAAAGAACTCATCGCACATACCTCGCGCTATTTAGGCCCTAAAGGCTCTGTATTGCAATTAAGCAATGGATTGAATTGCCAAAACTGTCATTTAGAAGCTGGTACAAAAATATGGGGCAATAACTATGGTTCAGTTGCGAGTACCTATCCTAAATTTAGAGCACGCAGTGGTATGGAGGAAAATATGTATAAGCGTATCAATGATTGTTTTGAACGTAGTTTAAATGGTTTAGCTTTGGATAGCTTAAGCAAAGAGATGCAAGCTATAAAAGCGTATATTAGTTATATTGGTGCTGATGTCAAAAAAGATGAAAAAGCTTTGGGCTCAGGATTTAAAGACTTAGCTTTTTTAGACCGTGCAGCTGATCCAGCTCATGGAAAAGAAGTCTATATCGCGCAATGTCAATCCTGTCATATGGCTGATGGTCAAGGGCAACTGAACCCTGAAGGAACTGAATATTCGTTTCCTGCATTGTGGGGCAAGCATAGTTACAACGATGGTGCGGGTCTTTATAGAATTAGTAATTTTGCAAAGTATGTCAAAAATAATATGCCACAAGGTGTAACCTATCATGAACCTAAGCTGAGCGACGAAGAAGCTTGGGATGTGGCTGCATTTGTCAATTCGCAACCTCGTCCACATAAAAATACACCACAAGATTGGCCCGATATTGCAAAGAAACCGATTGATCATCCATTTGGTCCATATGCTGATCAGTTTACGGAAGTGCAACACAAATTTGGTCCGTTTAAACCTATTCAGAAAGAACAAAAAAAACGTGAAGCAGAATTAAAAAAATCTAAAATTTAAAATAAGATGAAAAAAGTATTTTTATTGGCAAGTTTAATCATGGTATTATATTCCAAAGCATTACTTGCTCAACCTGATGATCATAAAATTATTTTTCAATTTACAAATGCGGTAGATACAATGCAACAAAAAGCATTTGTCAATCAATTGAAAAATGTAACAGCGTATTGGCCAGATGCACAAATAGAAGTGGTCGTTTACAACCAAGGTTTGGAGTTGGTTATGCCTGCTAAATCTAAACATATAGATGCTGTAAAACAGTTGATAGAAAAAGGAGTACGATTTGTAGTTTGCGAAAACACAATGAAGCAGCGCAATATTGGCAAGGCAGAATTTATACCTGAAGTAGAATATACACCTGCTGGAATCGTGGAGCTTGTTGAAAGGCAAGAGCGCGGATGGATGTATATCAAGGGTGGATTTTAGTATTTTAAAAAAGAGAACAATGAACAACAACAACCGAAGAAATTTTATCAAAAATGTGAGTGCATTGGGATTAGGTGCAGCGCTGACATCCCCATTGACAAGTCTTGCTCATACAGATAATAAAACTGAAGAGGGTACACCTTTACAGCAAGCAAATAATCATCAAACTCGGATTAGCATTCTTCAAACTACAGATGTGCATTGTCAAATACATCCACACGATGAATTGTTTTGGGAAGATGAACAAATTGTGTTTAGAGAAACTGGGGGCTATGCCTATATGTCTAGTATGCTCAATGCATTGCGTGAAGAAAACCCAAACACATTTGTTATTGATACAGGCGATATGTTTCAGGGCAGTCAACTGAGCGTTAAAACAACGGGAAAAGCATACGTACCTATACTCAATGCCATGAATTATGATTTATACTTACCAGGAAACTGGGAAGTCATTTATGGTAAAAAGTCTATGCAAACATTGCTAGGATCGCTTAATGCGCCAAAAGTATGTGCCAATATGTATCACGATTTAGGAGAAGGAAAACGCGGTGAATTAATTTTTCAACCTTACTATACTTGGCATGTTGAAGGCATTAAAATTGGTTTTTTAGGCTATACTGATCCTTTGGTACCCTTACGACAAAGTCCAAATTATAGTAAAGGCATCATCTACACAAAACCTGAAGAAAACCTAAAACATTATGTCGATGTGTTGCGCAATCAAGAACAATGTGCTTATGTTATCATACTTGCTCATCTAGGATTG
The DNA here is from genome assembly GCA_044353325.1 of Chitinophagaceae bacterium. Lineage (GTDB taxonomy): Bacteria > Bacteroidota > Bacteroidia > Chitinophagales > Chitinophagaceae > OLB11. The sequence continues at coordinate 7,572 of JBILCF010000052.1, forward strand.
TCACAACAAATTGCATTGGCCAACATGCCAGAATGCGAAGGTGTGAATTATATATTAGGAGGCGATACACACGAAAGAGTACGTACACCTATCCAATGTACTTATGCTAAGGTGGTCGAACCTGGTGCGTTTGGTTCGTTCATTGGTAAGTTAGATTTAATTATTGAAGACGGAAAAGTAATTGCTGATGAATATGAATTGATTGAAGTAGAATCGAATCAAATCAGAGAAGATAAATCGATGACAAGATTATTAGATGCAGTTCAAACTGAATTTAACGATGCTATACATGAAGTTGTTGGATATAGTACCATTCCTTTGTATCGCTATTTTGTCGTTGAAAACCCAATTGATACTATGGTGCTTAATGCACTGCATTGGAAATTCCCACAAATCGATATTGTACTATCCAACGGATTTCGTTTTTGTCCACCCAAATCAACGCCAGATGAAACAGGAAATATACCTATTACACAAGGTTACTTATTTGATATGCTACCTGTTGATAGTACTGTTAGAACGGCTAAAGTTAGTGGTGCACAAATTATGGAATGGCTTGAGAAAGAATTAAATAATGTATTTGCCAAAGATGCAGCAAAACGATTTGGTGGTTGGGTTGTGAAATTTCAAGGGATGAAAGTCAAGTTTAATGCATTTGGAGAAATGGGTAAACGTGTCAAGGATGTTACTATCAATGGACAAATGCTCGATTTGGCAAAAAACTATAGTATACTAGCTTGCGAACGTGATGGGGATCCTGCTGATATGTTGTGTAGAATCAAAGGTGTTAAGGATGCTAAAAACTTACCTGCAACCCTACATAGTGTAATGAAAGAATATCTTAAGGTGAACAATCCTGTTACACCGACTCCGAATGAAAATGCAATCATACTCGATGCCCCAAAAACCTTACTAACTCAAGTGTCTGGCGTTGACTATAGTTTTAGATAAAGATAAAGAGATTGATTAGATGAAGATTAAATATTTTGTGTACTTGAGTTGCTTTTGGGTAGCAACAAGTACAACAATGACAATAAAAGCGCAGCACCAAGAATTAGCTGAGAAACCACAAATTTGGCAAGGTAAATCTGATCAACATTCAGATAGTAATTCTGTTTTAAATGCGTTTAAACGCGGTCAATTTAATGGTCATTTTCGATATTTTTTGATGGGCACAAACAATGAGAAACAATTAACTGACTACTATGCCAATGCAGCTGGTGGTGGGCTTCGTTTTGAAACGGCTCCATTTCATGGATTTCAATTTGCTGTCAGTGGATTTTATATTTTCAATATTAAATCAAGTGATTTATCCAAACCCGATTCTTCTACAGGCGCTATGAATCGATATGAACTCGGATTGTTCGATATTGAAAATCCGAACAATACAAAAGATATCGATCGATTGGAGGAACTTTACATTCGATACAATTTTGGAAAGTCAAAAGTAATTTTTGGCAAACAACTTATCAATACACCTTTTATCAATTTGCAAGATGGTCGTATGCGCCCAACGGGTGTAGAAGGACTCTATACAGAAATCAATGCATCTAAACACACAGTTGTAGAAGGAGCGCTATTGTATGCCATATCACCGCGAAGCACTACAAAGTGGTATTACATCGGTGAGTCGATGGGTTTAAATCCCCAAGGATTGAATATTGATGGAAGCAAATCGAATTATTTAAATCATATTCGGAGCGACTATATAGCCTTGATAGGTTTAAAACACACTGTCAATAATCATATCAAATTACAACTATGGAATCAATATACAGATCGTGTTTTCAATTCATCTTTTGAGCAAGTTGATTTTAATTTTTCATTCAATAGAAAACATCATTTTACGTTGGCTTTTCAGGGTGTGCAACAATTCGCTGTCCAAGACGGAGGGAATTCAGATCCTAAAATGACCTATACTGCTAAGGGGGCAAAAGCTTTTACATTTGGTGCTAAGTTTGCATATAAACTTAAGCATTCAGAATGGAGTTTGAATTACAATCGGATTACAGCGCATGGTCGTTATCTGATGCCAAGAGAATGGGGACGAGATCCATTTTTTACATTTATGTCACGTGAGCGTAACGAAGGTATGGGAGATGTGCATGCATTAGTTGCAAAATTTCAAGGTTCTATTCCTGCATCTAATTTCAAACTTGGTATAGGAGCAGGATTTGTACAAACACCTGATGTACATCAAGCAACATTAAACAAATATGGAATGCCTTCTTATTTTCAGTTTAATGGTGATGTTCGATATAAATTTAAGGGGTTTTTAAAAGGTCTTGAAAGCCAATTTTTGGTAGCAAGTAAACTACTTCAAGGAAATGTTTATCAAAATCAAAAGTATATCATCAACAAAGTGAATATGCAAAATTATAATCTCGTAATGAATTATTATTTTTAAATCGCTGTCGTTCGTAAATCAAATTCTATCTTTGACGAGATTTAATAATAAACTATGAATTTATCATTACAAGGAAAGACGGCATTGATTTGCGGTAGCACACAAGGTATTGGATTTGCCATCGCTAAGGAACTAGCATTGATTGGAGCAGATTGTATTTTAATGGCACGCAACGAAGAAAGTTTGCAACAAGCCAAACATCAATTAGATTCGGCTAGTGGACAAGTTCATCAAACTGCCATTGCAGACTTTTCGGATACAACATCAGTTAAAAATGCAATTGATTTGTTGTTGAAAAATAATACGATTCATATTTTAATTAATAATACCGGGGGCCCACCAGCTGGACCTATCGTCAATGCAAAAGCAGAGGATTTTTTGTCGGCTTTAAACTTGCATTTAATCAATAATCACAATTTGGCTACCTCTGTTATAGACGGGATGAAGCAAAGTGGTTACGGTCGTATTATCAATATTGTTTCTACCTCTGTAAAAATTCCGTTGAATAATTTAGGCGTAAGCAATACCACACGAGCAGCGGTTGCAGGCTGGGCCAAAACATTGGCCAACGAAGTAGCGCAATTTGGGATTACAGTCAATAATGTATTGCCAGGAGCTACTGCTACGGTTCGATTATCATCTATCATCGAAAACAAATCAAAAAAGACCAATACCGAACTCAAAGAAGTAGAACAAGAAATGCTGCACGAAATTCCTATGCGACGATTTGGGCAACCAGAAGAAATTGCAGCTATGGCCGCATTTTTAACCACACCTGCAGCGGCTTATATAACTGGTCAAAGTATCTGTGTGGATGGAGGCAGAACAGGAAGTATTTAATTTTTTTTATGATTTAAATTTCAAACGCCATAATTTATTCTTTGTACATTTGAGTAAACTAAAATTTTTAAACAATGAAAAACTTAATTCTTCCAATCGCATTATCATTATTTTTATGCTCATGTGCCGATGAGAAAAAAGTAGAAGAAACACCAGCCGAACCCAATGGTATAAACATTTCGGTAAAAGATGATTCTACAAAAGCCAATATTAGCATCAACGAAAATGGTATAGATGTAAAATCTTCTGATGGTAAAGAAGCCAATGTAAAAATAGGCAAAGATGGTATAGATGTCACCACCGAAGATGGTGAAAAAGCCAATATCAAAATCACAGAAGAAGGTATGAATATCAAATCAAAAGATGGTGAAGCCAATGTCAAAATGGACAAAAGTGGCAATATGAATATCAAAACTCCAGACGGCAAAGAAATCAATGTGAATGTGAAAGATGCCATGGATAAGAAGTAAACTCAAAATATTTTGTACGTAAACCAGTTGAGTAACTCTTAGCTGGCTTTTTTATTTTATCTACAAACATTAATTCCTAATTTTACATTCTATTTACAGCATTTTATTATGAATTTATCCAATTTTCAATATATCCAAAACTACATCGGAGGCGAATTTAAAGAACCTTTGTCCAAGCAATACATCGACAATATCAATCCTGCTACTGGCGAAAGATATGGTCAAATACCCAATAGCAATGCCGAGGATGTAGATGCAGCAGTACAAGCTGCTCAAAAGGCTTATGCAAGTTGGAGTGTTTCTAGTACAGAGTATCGCTTCAAAATATTGAATCGCATCGCTGAATTAATCGACGAGAATTTAGACATTTTGGCTTTAGCAGAGACCACAGACAACGGTAAGCCACTTTCATTGAGTACACATGTTGATATTCCAAGGGCTTCCAGCAACTTTAGATTTTTTGCTACTGGCATTATGCATTTCTCCACCGAAAGCCATATCATGGAGGATAAAGCCATCAACTATACTATGCGCCAACCTGTTGGTATTGTGGGCTGTATTTCGCCATGGAATCTACCATTGTATTTATTTTCTTGGAAAATTGCACCAGCACTTGCAGCAGGCAATTGTGTCATAGCCAAACCCAGCGAGGTCACACCACTGACTTCCTATTTGCTTTCCAAAATATGTAAGGAAGCTGGCTTGCCAGATGGTGTATTAAATATTCTACATGGTGATGGACCAAGTTGTGGTAGTTCCATAGTAGCCCATCCAGCTATCAAGGCTATTTCATTTACAGGTAGTACGCGTGCCGGACAACATATCGCATGTGTTGCAGCGCCTATGTTCAAAAAGTTGTCGTTAGAACTTGGAGGTAAAAATCCAAACATCATTTTTGCAGATTGCGATTGGGGCAAAATGATGAAAACCACCGTCCAAAGTTCCTTTGCCAATCAAGGTCAAATCTGTTTGTGTGGTAGTCGTATATTAGTTCAAAAATCTATTTACGAACGATTCAAAACTGAATTCGTGGAACGCATTAGTAAACTCACCGTTGGCGATCCTATGGAAGCCACTACCAAACAAGGTGCTGTGGTGAGCAAATTGCATTATGAAAAAATATTGAATTGCATCGAATTGGCAAAGCAAGAAGGCGGTAATATTTTATTGGGAGGCCATGCTATCAAATTAGAAGGACGCTGTGCAAATGGCTATTTTGTAGCACCTACTATCATTGAAGGACTAGGAGCCAATTGCAAAACCAATATGGAAGAAATATTTGGACCAGTCGTCACCCTACAGACTTTCGAAACCGAAGCTGAAGCATTGGCCTTGGCCAATTGTAGCGACTATGGTTTAGCTTCCACGGTTTGGACACAAGATATTTCTAAAGCCAATCGAGTGGCTATGCAGATCAATGCAGGTATAGTATGGATCAACTGTTGGCTCCTACGCGATTTGCGTACACCGTTTGGTGGAGTTAAAAACAGTGGCGTAGGCCGTGAAGGAGGGTGGGATGCGTTGCGCTTTTTTACTGAAGCCAAAAATGTCTGCGTCGAAATTTAATTACACATACTTTACATGTCTTTGACTGCTTATAGCAATAATTAATTTCTTTTATTACCTTTTTTAAAAAAATTGTTTTTTTACGATTATGTAATTTAATGCCATGTTTACGATATGGCTTTTTACCTTAAATACGTGAATTTCGATTATAGTAAGGGTATCTGTAAAATCCATTTATTTAAGGAATCTAAGCATATAGTATTTTTTATTCCAAGAAATCCATTAATTATCTTGACTGAAAATTTGCATCATATTTTCTATTTCGAAAGAATAAAAAGCAAATTGAATAATTATAGATAACTAAATATTAATACGTTTTAAATCCCCTTATTGTATTTTTACAGCTCACATAAATACAAAATAACATGCTAGAACAACTTTTTAGTTTAGTCAAAGAAGAATCTCAACAGGAGATTATCAACAATCCTGCTATCCCAAATGAATACAATAATCAAGCTGTGGGTCTTGCAACAGAATCTATTTTCGGAGGCTTACAATCTGCCTTGTCCAATGGTGGTTTAAAAGATGTACTCGGTATGTTTTCTGGTAATTCAACGCCTGATACAAACAATGGTTTAGTCGGTGGTATGACCAATAATCTTGTAAAAAGCTTAATGACTAAGTTTGGTATTGATAGTCCACTAGCTCAGTCTATTGCAGCATCTGTGATACCATCTGTATTAGGAAAATTAGTTTCTAAAACAAATGATCCTTCCGATAGTTCATTCGATATCAATGGTATTATTGGTTCTTTAGTTGGAGGTGGTACAAGCAATGGTGCGCCCTTACAATTGCCAGGATTGGAATCACAAACTACCGGCTCCAACGGAATTGATTTTGGTGGAATTCTCAAATCTATGACAAGTGGTGGTATGGATGCAAACAATGATGTCTCTATCGGTTTAGACGGTTTGGCTGGAATGGTTAGCCGAGCTACAAGTGGATCTCAACAACAAGGTCAAGCACAACCGCAAGGTGGTCGCATGTTTGACATGCTTAAAGGCTTAATGTGAAATTAATTTTATAACTTTTTGATGTGAATCATGCAAAAACAAGCATGATTCATATCATTTTTTTATTTTCTTTCTTGGATTCATCATCCCAATAACATTTTGATTGAAACATAAAAAGTTAAATATGAAAAAACTAAACCTACTCCTTAGTTTGTTCTTGCTAACGACTACAATGTTGTTGGCACAAAACTATAAACGCAAAACGCCAGAAGAAAAAGCAAAAAAGTACACGGATGAATTGCTCGCTCAAATACCTTTAGAGAAAGAGCAAGAAGAAAAAGTATTTAAAGTAAACATTATTGTTTCAAAGCAATTTGATTCGTTGTATGCAGCGAAACCCGAACAGAATGAAATGCGAAAAGCGTATGCATTTATTTTTAAACAAAGAGATGCTGAGTTTAAAAAAATAATGACGAAAGAACAATTTTTGCGTTACGATGACTGGCAGCGCGAATTGAGAGAAAAACGAGCCGAAGCCAAACGTTTAAAAGAGGAAAGCGAGAAACAAAATCAAACACCTATCCCTTCAGAAAAATAACTGTACTTTTTTGAGTACTAATGTTGAACTGAAATTTTTTGAATTTCTCGGTCTTCACTGTCTTTAATTTCCAGCAAGTAAACGCCATTTGGCATTTGAGCAACGTCTATTGAAAGTTGGTTTAATCCCGAGTTTGACGTTAATCCTTTTGTGAACACACGCTGTCCAAACGAATTATACATGGTGTAAACAATATCTTTTTGACCTATTGCGTAGTAGTTCGTGTTCAAGATAGTTTGAGCAGGGTTTGGATATATTTCGATATCTTGTTTGCTTGGATCATCTTCTATAGAACCTAATTCTGCTTTAAAATCAGCGCTACTTGTTTCAACATATAATCTGTAGCAATTGATTGAATCAAATTTGCCGTTGTAACCAAGTACACGAATAGTATATGCACCTGCAACATTGGTATTGTTTGAAATATTCGATTCACCTTGTAATCGACCGTTTTGTGACGAACCTATTTGTATTCCATTGTTGTTGTATAGTTTCAAATCGAAATCGCCTGGAAGGTTCGATAACGTAATTTTAAACTTAGGTTGTAATGCAGTAGTAGAAAATGTAAAATAATCATTATCGGTTTCGCTCGTCAACATCGATGCAATAATTGTATTTTTTTCTATGGTTACAGCTGTTTCTTTCGAATCGTTGGGTTCGTAATTGTTAGAGCAGGTTGGCGCTGGAGAAGCCAAGGTGTTTAAAAAGTTACTGCTGCTGAAATCGCTAGTACCATAAGGACAAGTTGCCGATACATTGTATTCGTAACTAGTCAATGTAATTAAATTTTGAAGGGCAATTGAGTTGGATTGACTTGTAAAGCTTGTCCAATTGGTATCGCCCAATTCGCGTAACCGAACGGTGTATTGAGTCGCATCTTGTACAGCCCGCCATTGGACGGTTACTATATTGTGTTGCAAGTTGTTAATACTCAATGAAATAGGAATACCACAGGTTTGTGGTGCAGCCATAGGTGTTTGAAATGAGTATAACGACGAGTATTGACTTGTACCATTTGTACAAGTTGCTTGAA
>JBILCF010000186.1:0-5372 GCA_044353325.1 Chitinophagaceae bacterium
CTATTTTAAACAAATACTATGAAACTAGATATCTTAGCTATTGGCGCTCATCCCGATGATGTCGAATTGTCTTGTAGTGGCACATTGATGCTACACAAACTCATGGGACAAAAAACAGGTATTCTAGATCTAACGCAAGGCGAACTAGGATCGCGTGGAAGTGTTGAAATACGACAACAAGAAAGTGCTCATGCTTCAGAAATACTACAATTGGATGTTCGTGAAAACTTAAGTTTCAAGGATGGTTTTTTTCAAAATGATGAGCAACATCAGTTGGAAATCATTAAAATATTACGCAAATACCAACCGAATATCGTATTGGCTACTGCACCAAAAGACCGTCATCCTGACCATGGGCGTAGTTCCTCACTCATCAAAGATGCATGTTTTCTTTCGGGGCTGATCAAAATCGAAACCCAACTCGATGGCATAACACAAGCGCCATGGAGACCTAAAAAAGTGTTTAATTATATCCAAGATCAATATTTAGAACCTGATTTCGTCATTGATATTTCAAGTGTATTTGAATTCAAATTGAAAAGTATTCAAGCCTATTCATCACAATTTAAGGCTAAAGCCGGCGATGGACCAATGACCTATATTTCTACGGACGAATATTTGAATATGGTCACTTACCGCAACATTATGATGGGTAAAAAAATTGGTGCAAAATTTGGCGAAGGATTTTTATCAATCAGTAACACAGTTGGCTTAAAAGACTTTTCAAGTATTTTATTGCCTGAGTTGGTTTAGAAAGCATAATCGCCTTTCTCATCATACATGACAGGTAGAATTTTGTGCGTAGCTTCAAAATAATCGTAAGCACGCTTTAGATTGATCCAAAATTTATGTTTTACAACTTCATCTTTGTATTCTCTTCCAATATAATCGAGCGATTTTTGATTATATCGAATTGGGAAAATGTGTACTGGCGTATTTAAAGAACCATGAATACGAGCTACCATACTCACAACATAGATTTCTTCAATCAATTCGTTGGTCATAGGCATACAACCAACAGTCATACAGGCTCCATGGATATAAATATCACCACCAGGTCTTTCTTTATCACCTTCTATCAAATCGGAATAATTGGGGTAATTGACTAACATCGACAAGTGGTATTCACTTTTAGGTTTAAATTCAGAAATAAAATAAAACCCTTCAGGTACTTGCTTATCGCCTTCGTATCGTTTTGGCCCCAATATACCCGACAATGCACATATTTTATAGTTTTTGATTAAGACAAAAGTATCTTGCAATGAGTTTCGGCCCCAAAGCTCCAAATCATTGGACGCTTTAAACCCTCGAAACATAATATTCGAACAAGGGTATTTTATCCCTTTATCTGCAAACATCTTTTTGACGTTTTGTTCGTTTTTGGCAAAAGCTGTTTTAACCCGATCAAACGACATTTGATAATTTTGAAACTGATAATCTGGATACTGGATACTCAATGCAGGCTGAGCATAAGCCGTGTACATAGAAAGCAAACAGGTAAAAAAAAGTACAATTTTATGGAACATAGTAAAGATAAAATTCACTGAGTGAGCCACAAATTTAGGACTTCATAACTGAATAATTTCCTAAAATTTTGTAGTTTTAACACAAATTGTGAAATGAAAACAATAGTTGTGTTTACGGGTGCTGGCATGAGTGCAGAAAGTGGATTGAAGACCTTTCGCGATAGCGATGGTTTGTGGGAAGGCTACAATATAGAAGATGTAACAACGCCCTTTGCTTGGAAAAAAAATCCTGAGCTAGTTCTTCAATTTTACAATGAACGTAGAAAAAATGTGCGAGAAGCCTTACCCAATGTAGCGCATCAGGCTATAGCAAAATTAGAAAATCACTACAATGTAGAGGTTATAACACAAAATATCGATGACTTACACGAACGTGCTGGATCTACCAACATTACTCATCTACATGGCGAAATAGGTAAGATGCGAAGCGAGCACAACGAGGAATTGATTTATCCGATAGAAGGAGATATCAAATTGGGTGAATTTGCAGAAGATGGCGCACAACTGCGACCACATATAGTATGGTTTCACGAAGCAGTACCTATGATGGAAACTGCAATTGAAATTGCACGTAAAGCTGACATTTTTATAGTGATAGGCACGAGTTTAGTGGTGTATCCTGCAGCCTCATTGTTGGACTTTATCGATGAAAGTATTCCAGTCATTGTACTAGATAAAAAAGTACCACATATCAGACGCAATCATGTTCATTATATAGAAAAACCTGCGACTGAAGGAGTACAAGATCTAATCGAAAAACTAATCCAACTTACTTAATCCAAATACGATTCGTTGAAATCTATACCATACGTCGTCAACTCTTTCAAGACCGGCTTGTACACTTCTTTCATAATCGGAATTTGTACGCCTAATAGATTTTTAACTTTACCAGTCAGCAACAACTTTGTAAAAATTGCCATAGGTAGGCCTACAGTCTTAGCCATTGCAGTATAAGTCTTATCTTCACCTTCTACAATAAGTGTACTAGTGAGTCGAGCATTGATATTTTTTCGCCCATATTCAAACTCATGATGCATGACTATCATATCCCGATCTTTAGGACTCATCATCCATTTTTCTTCCAACTTCTTTTGCAAAATAGTGGCGCTGCTTACAAGCTGAGGAATTCCAATAGTTTCATTACTGTATAATCCCAACCATTCAATAAGTTCAATGACATGTTTATTCCCACCCGAAACTTGATTCAGTTTCTCTCCTGGCGTATTTCCTTGTATATGTTGTGTAGCCTGCATAAACCAATCCAGATACGTCATACCGATTGCTTGATATATTTCTTCTTCTTGTGTCAAACCCAATGCTATGACTGCATGCCAACCTAAACAAAAATCTTCGTATCGGAAGGTAGCACGCAACATTGTTTTGACTCTGTCTAAACCGTATAGTTCCTTGTAGCTCAAACTATCACGATTGGCATAGGCTGCCAGTTTGCCAATACCAGGTACATCGATAGTTTCGATTTCTTTGAATAGTTGATTATAAGCTATCGTCTTTTCAAACCCACTCAACAGAAAATGTGCGCCTGACTTTCCAGCCAAAATAATATTTCTAGGATTCCACGATATTTTATAATGCCAAGGATTTGTGTCATTTGCAGGGGCTACTAAACCGCCGCAATAGGATTTAAAGGAGTAAATATCACCGCCAAGACGTTCAATTTCGTCGATTATTTTCATCGCACTCATGTGGTCAATACCCGGATCGAGTCCTATTTCGTTCATAAACAACAAACCCGCATTGCGTGCTTCGGTATGCAAACTTTTAATTTCGTCCGAAACATAGGAAGCAGTCACTAGATTTTTGCGAAGTTCTAAACAATCGTGTGCTACTATAAAATGTAAGGATGGAGGCAATAATGAAATTACAATATCTGCATTTGCTACAAGTCGCTTGCGCAGGACATCTTCATGTATGTCCAGCTGACAGGCCGTTCCAAAGGAATGATCGCCAATTCGCTCCAACGCAGCATTGATATTGGAGTCGGCAATCGTCACTTGCCAAAAATATTTTGATGCATGTTCTAGTAGGTAGCGTATAAGGTAGGATGAGGATTTTCCTGCCCCGAAAACTAAAATATTGGTCATTGGTTAGATTTTAAAATAAAACTGTACATTTGCAAAGGTATATCTTATAAATAATTATCAGAATGAAAAAAAATACATTCAAATTTATGCTTGCTGCACTTTTGTTTGCAGTTGTATTCTCATCTTGTGCAACCAAGAAAAAATATGGTTGTCCAGGACATATTTCAATTGAAAAATTGCTAGGCTTTTAACACATGCAATGGACTCCACTTACCGACAGTGCACAGTTAGAGCAGATCTCACAAGATAGTTTCAATCATCCTATTGTGCTTTTTAAGCACAGTACGCGTTGCAGTATAAGCGACGTTGCTAAATCCCGCCTCGACCGTGCTAATCAACCTGATGCTCTGCCATTTTATTATCTTGATTTAATCCAGTATAGAGCTATTTCAAACGAGATAGCGCAACGCTTCAATGTTTACCACGAGTCGCCGCAGATATTGATTATCCACCAGGGTGAATGCATTTATGATCAAAGTCATACTGGTATTACCATGGATGATATTCTTGAGAATCTGCCTACAAGGGCTTAAACCTTTATTGAAACTGACTTTTAAAAAGGGAAAGGGTTTTTTTTGCACATATTTCTTAAACAATACCTCGTCCCCAGCCCTTATCAGCCTTCGATGAAAATGTCCTTGAAAAGAAGTGAGCCTAAACGCTTATAAATATTGAGCTTAAGAGGAAATTTAGTTGTTTAAAAAATAAACTACTACTTAGTATACCTTCGTTCTACACAGACTTCACTGTGTTCGACTTCACAGCCCAAAGGTGGATTCATTTTTTTGATTGAAAGATAAAAATAAATCATATCTGGGTACATTTCCACCACCTTACGTTCGATGGTATATACAAGCTCTTCGAGCAAAGGCTTAGCCTGCAAAAATTCTTGCTGTATAATGCGCAATACAATTTCGTAATCGATGGTTTGATCTAATTGGGTGACTTGACTAAACGGTATGCCCGCTTTTACATTCACTATAAATGTGTTGCCAAGGGTTTTCTCCTCTGGATAAATGCCATGTTTGGCATACAGTTTTATATTATGTAATGCGATGGTAAGTATGGTCGACTGCTTTATTAAGGCGCTACAGTGATATCTTTAATCGCTTCATACTCTTGTACAAAATTTTCGTCGGTGACATACAATCTAAACTGATACGTAATAGGTGCTGTAGGTACAAAATAGACAACAGAAGCAGTACTTTGCGAGCCATCTGGCATCAACCAACGCTGTTTGGTATAGCGATCTGAGCAATTTTCTAAACGAATCGTATCTGTATACTTATAATTTTCCTTACTTGTGCATATTTTAGGAATAGGTTCGCCTTTACGCTTACACCCTATCGTGATAGACAATACAGCAACAACAAGCAATAAGTACTTCATAGTCAGAAAAATTTTGTGATACAAATGTAAATTCAAAAAGTCAGGATACAAAATGTAATACAACTTTGATTCGAAATCGACTTCAAGAAGGAATCTAAAATATGCCTACCCTATTTTATGAGCAATCCACTATTTTATATCTGTTGTAGCAATTATTATAAACTTGAGGGAGCAAAACTTCACAGCATTTTCAAACTACTTCTAGCTTCTTGTCTCGTCTTTTTAGAAGAGATCTAGGCTATCCATCAGGAACATGTACTTTATTAGGCTGAAGAAATGCAGGGAATATGTATGTAGCTGAAAGCTATTGAAATAATGCTAGAAAGCTAAAAGAAGAATGACAAAATAGGTGGTT
>JBILCF010000054.1:0-15317 GCA_044353325.1 Chitinophagaceae bacterium
CAATCCTCGCCCCGTTTGTCCAGCAACACTAGTATTTTCTTGTGCTCTTCGCATGAGGTATGGAATCACATCTGCAACAGGCCCATAAGGCAAATATTTAGAAACCAAGAATCCATTTTTAGCTAAATTAAATGAAATATTATCGCTCATGCCATAGAGTTGTGAAAAGTGAACACGAGAAGAATTGGGTGCAACATTGAGTTGAGACATAATCTGGGTCGCTTTGAGACAACTTTGTTCATTGTGAGTTCCTACAAATAAAGCAAGTGTATCGAGATGTAACAAGCAAAATTCAACGGCTTTGTTATAATCAGCATCTGTATTTTCTTTATTCAATTGTATAGGCGAAAGATAGTTCAATTGCTCAGCACGTAAACGTTCTTTTTCCATATATGCACCGCGCACCAATTTTGCACCTAAAGCGTAACCATTTTGTTGCGCTTTTAGATGTGATTTTTTCAAAAAGTCTAAACGATCATGTCGATACAGTTGAAATGTGTTAAAAACAACCACATGTTCTTTATTGTATTTGGCCATCATATCATCAGCCATATCATCGACTGGTTGCTGTATCCAACTTTCTTCGGCATCGATTAAAATCATTTTACCATTTTTACTAGCTAAAGCACAAATCTTATCTATTCTACTCACAACACGTTGATATTCAGCCTTTTCGGATTCAGTTAATACTTCATTCGCATGTAATTTTTCGAGTAACTCAAATCGAGCAAAACCTGTTACTTTCAAACTAATAAAAGGGATATAATTTTTAACTGCAGCATATTGAATCGTATTCAAAAAAGAAGCTGTAGTTTTCTCAAATTCTTCTTCATTGCTTTTGCCTTCAACCCCATAATCCATGATAATAGAAATCCCATATTTATTGAGCTGAATAGCAGTTTTATCAGCTTCTTGTAGGGTTTCACCTCCACAAAAATGATTAAAAATAGTACTTTTGACTAACGATTTGATAGGCAAATGAGCATTAAAGGCAAACTGAGTGAATTTAATGCCTATTTTGGTTAAAAATGGGTTCCCCATTGCAGAAAATAAAAAATGTGCTTTTCTCAATTCTGAGTTGGATCTGTTGGCAAAAGCAACTTCTGTATTTTCAAAATTCATGGATATGTAGTGTTTTGTATGTGCAAATGTAACACATACCGCAAAATATAATATTTTTTTGGACTATATTGATTTAAGTATTAATTTTACGTCACATTTAAAAAACATATTTAGAATGAAAAAGATTTTACTTTTAGGCATGAGCGCATTTTTAGGGTTTTACTCTGTTGCCCAATACAAAAACCCTATTTTAATTGATGCTCCTGAAACACCATCAATAAAACAAAAAAGAGCAGTTGATGTAAACGCACTTAGTTCACTCCGTGAGAACAAGAAAAAAACAAGAGCTAACAAAGTTAATTATAACCATGGTTCTTACGTAGCAACTTTACAAGGTATTTCAGCTACCGATTGGTATAGCTTCCAGCAAGCAGCAGGCGGTTCAAACCCGAATGGTCGTATGGTTTATAACTATTTGTGGCCAGATTCTACTATGAGATATGGTTCTACAAGTACTGCTGGTATGACTTTCCTTTCAATCGGTCAAGTATTAGACCCAAGAGCCGAAGTCTTTACAACACAAATTGCTAGCCCAGATGTTACAATTGGACCAAGTAATGCATACAATTTAGATTCATTGTACCTATTTTGCTCATATAATAGAGTACCTGCACAAGCTGCTATCAATGATACATTGATTCTTTCATTTGTAGTTGAAGATGCAACAAACTTAGACATAAGTGGTTGGACCTCAGGTAATGTTGTAACAAACTTCTCAGCTGACACAGTTACCTTTTTGACACAATCATTTGATTCATTAAACTCTAAACCACCAGTTCAAAAATCACTTACTGCAACACCAGCTTTGGTTATTAAAAAAGTATTGAATGCTGCAGCTGCTGCTGATACAATTGGTGGAGGTTGGAACTATTTTGGTTTCGCTCCAAACTTAAATGTACCTGCTGGAAGAGCAGTTTCTGTATCTGTTTCTTACAAACCGGGTTCAACTTGGGTACCATTTGTTGATAGTATCGGTGACTTTAATAATTTCTTATTCGTTTCTCACGAACAAACTGTTGGTGGTTTCTTTTCATATACTAAATGGGATTTCAACTCTTCTAATGTAGTAACTAAAAGCTCAAACGTTATACCAAATGTTCAAGGATGGGGCGGAACTTACTTACCTGCTTTAGCTTACACAGCACCTTACGCATACGAATTCCACGATATTGATTGGGTTTTGACTTGTACAACTTGTGGTGTAGCAAGTGTAAATGACTTCAAAAATAGTTTAAACTTAAAAGTTTATCCAAACCCAGCTAATGACCAATTGACATTGAGTTTAAATGCTGATAAAAATTTAAACAATACAAAAGTTGAAATTACAAATGTTTTAGGCCAAACTATCAAAACATTCAACTTAGGTGCAATATCTTCAAAAACAACTCGCTCATTTAATTTTGATGTTAGTGACATAACTTCAGGTGTTTATTTAATGAATATCATTTCTGAAAATCAAAAAGCAGTTGAGAGAATCACAATCAACTAATTTTTAATAGTTTTTTTATAAGAAAACCCCTCCATTGAGGGGTTTTCTTTATTTAGTAAACAAATTATATATTTACACCAACCTTTCTAACATCTAAGTAGTCTTATTAGAAGAAATACTTAAAAAATTGAACTTAGCTTTGAGCTACATCGGAACCCAACAAGACGAAGAAATACTTGCAATCATTGAAGGTTGCAAGCAAGGGAATCGTGTCTCTCAAGAAAAGCTTTACAAGCGATTTTATCCCAAAATGATGAGTATGGTAAAACGTTATACCAACATTTATCAATACCATCTTGCAGAAGAAATATTGAATAATGGTTTTTTAAAGGTATTTCAAAAAATAGATTCCTACAAATTTGAAGGGTCTTTTGAAGGCTGGGTGAGACGTGTTATCTATCATTCTATTTTTGATTATGTCAGACAAAATATGAAATACAACGAAAAAGTTGTTTTTGTAGAAAAAGACCAACTAATAGATCATGATTTAACGTCTAACTTAAATTACAAAGAACTTTTAAAATTAATACAGGAATTACCCGAAAATACTAGAGCTGTTTTTAACATGTATGTGATGGAAGGATTATCTCATAGAGAAATAAGCGAATCTATTGGCATGAGTGAAGGAACAAGTAAATGGCACTTATTTGAAGCACGTAGACTTTTGAAAATAAAAATTGAACAACTAAATAAATAAATATCCATGGGAAAGCAAATTCCAATAGATGATATATTTCGAAACGGACTGAGTGAGGGGCAAGAGCAACTCAACTTAGGCGCATGGGCTAACATGGAGAGAATGCTCGATGGCAAAAATCCATATGCCGAAGAAGAGCAAAAGAAAAAGCGCCGAATACTTCCATTTCTATTATTTTTCACACTAATATCTGGTGTTGTAACAGCTGGATATTTGGCTGTAAAAAACAATCTTAATTCTAATACAACTAAAGAAACAGTTTATTTAAACAACATATCTACTAATAACAATACTGACAAAATCAATCATAACCAAGCAAACACCGCAACTCAAACAGAAAATAAAAATATTCAAACAGAAAAAACGAATACTCAAAACAATCATTCTAGTCTTAATACGAATGCCTCAAAAACATTCAATGAATCTAAAAAATCAACAAAATCAAATTCTTCAACGCAGTCTTCGAATGTTGAAGCAAGTATAAATACCAGCATCAATGAAAGTAACAATTCACTTACTGCCTCATCTGCATCTACAACTAAAAACACTGGCACTAAAAAGAATAGTGCGTCTAAATTGAATAAAAAATCAGACCCGAAAACTTCAACCGAAAAGAACAATGTAGAAAATCAAATTGCTTCAAAAAGCAAAACAGAATCAACTAATCAACCAAATGTCAACATAGATGGCATTTCTAATAAAGTTGATTTAGGCCAAAAAGAAACTGTAACAAAAACTAAAAAAGAACAAAAAACATACAAAGCATTCAAAATGAATGAGCATGTAAAGCGCAATCGCGATGGAAGTGCTGACGTTAACTTTGATACCATTTCAATTACTCAAAATACGCTCGAAACGAATGTTCAAGTTGAACCAAAGATTGAATTAGGCTACGAAAAAACAAATCCTCGTTTCGTAGAAATAACTACAGAACAAGAGATTGCAATGCTTAATCAAACACAGCAAGAACCTTTGTTAGAAAGCAATATTGCTCCTGCATCTAAGGTAGAAATATCAAAAAAAAGTTCACATGAACCTACTTTAACCAACAAAAAATCAACTCCAGAAAATGAAGGCTTTTTTGATAAACTACGAAAATTCGCTTCAACTTCTTGGCAAAAAATGGCTATTTTAGGGCCAAATGTCTACAACTTGACTGGCCCTTCTTGCCCTGGAATGAGCGTAGGTGTGAATGCTGCTTTATTTAATCCTAGCAATAACTTTGGTGGATTTCAAGCAGGATTAAATAATTTAAAACCAATTGGCGAGCATTTCAGTTTTTTCACAGAACTAAAAATCTTTTTTAGAAACAACAGTGGATACACAGTTGAAGATGCCTTTACTGAAAATAAAAATTTCAGCAAAGACAATATTACTATGACGAATCAAAACAAAACCATTTACAGTTATCAAATTGATTCAACAGTTAATTTTTACAACTTCAAAAACTTTGTTTCTCTTGAATTACCTATTATGTTTCAAGCACATTACAAATCGTTTACAGCATACGGCGGTATGAATATAGCTTATAATTTCAGACTCAATTTTAAAGAATTAAAACGCAATTATATTGTAAACATAAGCGACACTGTAGACAACTCATTTTCATATGCAACTCGTCCTGAAGTAGGAAAAAAATATAGTCGCGATGACTTTTCTGGAAAATTAGGTTTAGGTTATGTTGTAGGAGCTTCTTATAGTTTCAACCCAAATCTTTATCTAGATTTACGTGTAACCCAAAACACTTGGGATAACGCCCAAACAATATCAGCAAGAGAAGTTTCTAAAAATTACTTTAGAGTCCCATCTATTCAATTCTCACTAGGTTATCGATTTAAAAAATTCACACCTGGCAATTAAGTTTTTTCTTCATTTCCATATCCCCCAACAAAAAGCAACGGTTTCTATCGTTGCTTTTTTATTATTTTTACCAAAAATATTACATGCAAAAAGTTCAAGAAATCATAGAGGCTATAGAACAAATAGCACCTCGATGTTATCAAGAAAGCTACGACAATAGTGGGTTACTAGTCGGTGAAAGAGACCAATTTATATATAAAGCGCTTTTAACGTTGGATTGTACTGAAGCTGTAGTTGACGAGGCCATAGATCAAAAATGCCAATTGATTATAGCACACCACCCTATTTTATTTTCTGGGATTAAAAGTTTGACTGGTAAAAACTATATTGAACGTGTATTGATCAAAGCGATTAAAAACGATATTGCTTTATATGCCTGTCACACTAACCTTGATAATATGTTGCAAGGTGTAAACATGAAAATTGCAGAAAAATTGGGCTTACATGAATGTAAGATATTAAAACCCATAGAACAAACTTTGTATCAACTTTACGTGTATGTCCCAATTGATTATGCTGAAAAAGTAAAAGAAGCCTTATTCCAAGCTGGTGCAGGTTTACAAGGTCATTATGCAGAATGTAGTTTTAGCTCGATTGGAGAAGGAAGCTACAAACCGCTTGAAAACGCATCTCCTTTTTTGGGAACATTAAATGAACGACATGCAGAATGTGAGGTTAAACTAGAAGTATTGGTCAAACAACATGCTTTAATAAATGTGCAAAAAGCCATGATAGCAGCTCACCCATACGAGGAAATAGCATTTGGTATACTAGAACTTCAAAATAAAGACAAAACAATAGGCGCAGGACTTATAGGCAGTTTAAAAGACACTACTTCGGAAAAAGAATTTTTCGAAAGGTTGAAAACAACTTTTAATTCAAGTAGTATTCGACACACAAAATGGCTCAATAAACCAATTAAAAAAGTGGCTTTATGTGGTGGTTCCGGTAGTTTTTTGCTACAAGATGCATTACAACAGTACGCGGACATTTTTATCACGAGCGACTATAAATATCATCAGTTTTTTGATGCAGAGGACAGACTAATTATTGCGGACATTGGGCACTTTGAAAGCGAACAATTTACACCTAAAATATTTTATGATATACTATCGAAAAAATTTCCTAAATTTGCACTCCATTTATCATCGGTAAATACAAACCCGGTTTATTATTATTAAATATACTATGGCTGCAATAAAAGAATTTTCAGTACAAGAAAAATTAGCATCAATTTGCAAATTACAAAAAATTGACTCAAAAATTGATGAAATCAACAAACTACGTGGCGAATTGCCCATGGAAGTGAAAGATTTAGAAGATGAAATAGCTGGTTACAACACCCGAATAGCTATCATCGATAACGAAATTAATGTTATAGATGAAGACATCAAACGTAAGCAAGCTACACAAGCAGAATCTCGTGAATTGTTGAAAAAATACGAAAAACAACAAAATAACGTTAAAAACAGTCGCGAATTTGAAGCAATCAACAAGGAAATCGAGTTGAATGAGCTAGAAATCAAAGCTTGTGATAAAAAAATCAAAGATGCTAATTACGAAAAAGAAGAGCACAATACCCATAAATCTTCTATTTTGAAGTTGATTGGAGATAAAGAAGAATTACTTAAAATCAAATCAAACGAATTAAGCAAAATAGCTGAAGAAACTGAAAAAGAAGAAGCAGATTTATTGAAAATTCGTGAAACAGCAGCTGAAGCAGTTGAAAGCAGACTATTAGTAGCTTACAACCGCATTCGTGGTAGCTACCGCAATGGTCTTGCAGTAGTGCCAGTAGAACGTGATTCATGCGGTGGTTGTTTCAATGTTATCCCACCTCAACGTCAGTCTGAAATTAGATTGCGTAAGAAAATGATTGTTTGCGAACATTGTGGACGAATCATGATAGACAGTGAATTAAACGACTCTATTTCTTTATAAACTCATTATACATTGTTAAAAAATAGCGTCTGTACTACACAGACGCTATTTTTTTGCATAAAACGCCTATCTTCGAAATTCAATATGCGACATGCTCAAGCCATAGGTCTTTTTCTAATGTGTACATTATGGTGCTCAAAATTAGGTTTTGCACAACAGTTTGAGTTTACTGAGAATTGTACAAAAGCCTATCAATCTTTCATGTCAATGAAAATAGAAGAAGGCAAAATGCATCTCAAAAATGAAGTGTTTAGCAACAAAGACAATATCTTACCGGTAGTATTAATCAACTATGAAGACCTCCTTACATTGACTTTCAATGAGAATACTGCTGAGTATAAGCGACGTAAACCACTACTTGAACAACGATTGACTGCTTTAAAAAATAGCGATAAAAATTCACCCTATTATCTTTTTAGTAAAGGCTTGCTCTATTACCAATGGTCACTAATTCGAGCAAAGTATGGCGATTATTGGGATGCAGCATGGGATTTTAGAAAATCTTATTTGCTTTTTTCTGAAAATAAAAAAAAGTTCCCAAATTTCAAATACAACAATGTGTTTTTAGGGCCTCAAGAAGCGATTATAAGTACTATCCCCAAAGGGTATAAATGGGTAACAAGTATACTTGGCCTCAAAGGGAATATGAAAAATGGCATGACAATGCTAAAAAGCTATTTCACTTCTGGCGAAGTCCCTTTTAGAGAAGAATCCTATTTGTATTATATCTACCTGAAAAACTATTTAGAAAACGACATTGAAGGTGCGACAGCATTAATTAAAACCTACAATTTAGACACCAAAAACAACATGCTATTTGTCTTTATGGCTGCAAACCTTGCATTGAATAATAAGAAAGCTGGCATAACCGAAAGCATCATTCTCAGCAGAGCTAAAGGAAAAGAATACATGCCATTTCCAATGCTTGACTACGAATTAGCTAATGCGAAAATGAGGCGTTTAGACTTTACTGCTATTGAGTATTTTGAACGATACCTCAGTGCTTATAAAGGCACATTTTATGTAAAAGATGCTACATTAAGCATTGCTTATTGTTATTACTTGATGGGTAATATTTCAAAAGCAACTGCCTACAAAAATAAAGTAAAATCAGTGGGCAAAACAGACGCAGACGCAGATAAACAAGCTCAAAAATTTGCAGAAAAAGGAAATTTCCCTGACAAAGATTTATTAAAAGCGCGTTTTTTAAATGATGGTGGAAATCATCAACAATCATTATCTATTTTACTTGCCAAAGATCCAAAAACATTACAAACAGAAGCCGAAAAAATAGAATATTATTATCGACTTTCTAGAGTATACGACGATTTAAATATGGACGATAAAGCTATAGAGTTTTACAATTACACAATCAAAATAGGTGAAAAATCAACAGAATACTTTGCTGCTCGTGCTGCTTTGCAAGCTGGCTATTTGATGGAAAAAAAAGGTAAAAAAACTGAAGCCTTACGTTACTTCAATATCACACTTGAGCTTGAAGACCATGATTATAAAAACTCTCTTGATCAAAGGGCGAAAGCTGGCATAAACCGTGTGACAGGAAAATAATAAAAATTAATAAATCAATTTTATACGCTAATTCTATTTCTTTTTTGATGCTAAATATCGATTATATTTGCCCTTGTGATTACGCATTTACATATCCGAAATTTTGCAATTATAAAATCGATTGACATTCAATTTCAATCTGGACTAACTATCATAACTGGTGAAACAGGTGCAGGAAAATCAATCATTATAGGCGCTTTGTCATTAATATTAGGTGAGCGCGCAGACTCAAATGCCATTTTAAATCCAGCCGAAAAATGCATTATCGAAGGTCGATTTTCGATAGCAGAATTAAACCAAGTTAAATCTTATTTAGAAGAACATGATTTTGATTTATCCAACGAATTAATCATTCGTAGAGAATTGGCAAGTAATGGGAAATCGAGGGTTTTTATAAACGATACACCGACAACGCTTGGCGTATTATCATCACTTGCTGAATTGCTCATTGACTTGCATAGGCAATTTGATAATTTAGAAATTCAACAAACTTCAAATCAACTCAATACTGTTGATCAAATAGCAAGCATCCAAAATCAAGTTCAAGACTTTCAAACCCAATACACCACTTGGCGAAAACTAAATCTTGAATTAGACACGCTACAAAAAAACAATATTCAAATAAGGCAAGAAGCCGATTATAATCAGTTTTTATTTGATGAACTCCATGCATTAAATTTAGCAGAACAAGAGCTTGAGACTTTAGAGCATGAACTCACAATTTTAAATTCAAGTGAAGCGCTCAAATCAGGGTTACAAAAATCAATGATGTTGGTCCAAGATGATGAAGAACCAATTGTTCAAAAACTAAAAATGGCCATTTCATCTATAGAACCTTATGCCAAGATTTTACCTATAGTGGATGAATTAATTACTCGGTTACATTCATCTCTTGTAGAACTAAAAGATATAGGTGCAGAAATGAATACTCAATTTGATGAAATTTTTTATGACGAGGAACGAATAGCAACTATAACAGAACGAATCAACGAAGGCAATCGTTTATTAAAGAAACACCATGTTCAAACTACGAGTGAATTGATTTCAATCAAAAATAGTTTGGAAGAAAAAATCTCAAACGCCATACATGCTGATGAAGATGAAATTGTATTGAAAGAAAAAATAGAAAAGCTTCATACATTGCTTATCGAAGATGCCAAAAAACTTTCTACACTTAGAGCAACTGAAATAGTTAAAATCACGAATGCAGTAAACTTGCTTTTACCAAAAGTAGGTATGCCAAATGCTACGCTAAAAATTGCACAAACAGATATTAACTTAAACTTATTTGGAAAAGACAGAATAGAATTTTTAATCGACACCAACAAAACAGGTAAATTTCAACCCGTTGCTAAAGCTGCATCTGGTGGTGAATTGAGTAGACTTATACTATGTATAAAATCGTTGCAAGCAAGCAGCACGCAAATGCCAACATTAATTTTTGATGAAATTGATACAGGTATTTCAGGCGAAACCGCAATTCAGGTTGGCCTAATCATGCAAGAATTATCTAAGCATCATCAACTTCTTTGCATCACACATTTACCACAAATAGCTAGTAAAGCAAACCAACATTTATACATTTATAAAGCACCTAATCAAGCTGGAGAAATCAATACACATGTCAAGGAGTTGAACCAAGAAGACAGAATCAATGTCTTATCAGAAATGCTGAGTGGAAAGGACTCGAATGATCAGGCACGACAAATGGTGATTCAATTAATGAAATAAAAGATGAAAAAGCCCATATTGGATATCCAGCATTTATCTATTTCATTTCATACAGAAGATGCCACCACAGCTGCTATACAGGATGTATCAATACAATTAGAACCAGGAAAAACAGTCGCACTTGTTGGCGAAAGTGGATCAGGGAAGTCAGTGACTGCAATGAGTATTTTACAACTACTGCCCTCTCCACCAGCTATTTATAAATCAGGTAAACTCATTTTTCAAACTAAAGCAGGATTTGAAGTTAATTTATTAGAAACAACAAAAACTCAATTACAAGCCATCAGAGGCCATGAAATAGGCATGATATTTCAAGAGCCCATGACATCATTAAATCCTTTAATGCCTTGTGGAAAGCAAGTCATAGAAGTCATTCAATTACATCAAAATTGTTCTTACCTGGAAGCAGAACATAAAACTATTGAATTATTTACAGAAGTTAAATTACCTAACCCAAAGCAACTCTTAACTCGCTATCCACATGAATTATCAGGTGGTCAAAAACAACGTGTCATGATTGCGATGGCTATCAGTTGCA
Organism: Chitinophagaceae bacterium; assembly: GCA_044353325.1. GTDB lineage: Bacteria > Bacteroidota > Bacteroidia > Chitinophagales > Chitinophagaceae > OLB11. The sequence goes on from JBILCF010000054.1 coordinate 10,948, forward strand.
AACCTTCATTACTTATAGCAGACGAGCCCACTACAGCATTAGATGTAACTGTTCAACGTGTGATTTTAGACTTACTAAAAGAACTGCAGTTGAAATATAATATGGCTATTTTATTTATTACACATGACTTGAATTTAGTTCGACATTTTGCAGATTATGTGGCTGTGATGTACAAAGGTAACATCGTAGAATACAATGCTACAACAACGATATTTGAAGCGCCAACTGCCACATATACTAAAGGCTTATTAGCTTGTAGACCTTCATCTAATGAAAGAGTAAAGTATTTGAAAACAGTATCAGAAATAATGCAATCTGAAAGCAATCATGATACAACTAAAACGAAGCCTAGTGTAATCATACAACCAAATGTTTTTTTACAACATATAGAAGATTTAAAAACAAGGCCAACCATTTTATCACTGAAAGACTTACATGTTTGGTACCCTATACAAACTAATTTTTTTGGCAAAACGAGTGCTTGGTATAAAGCTGTTAATGGCATTGATTTAGACCTACACGAAGGCGAAACTATAGGACTCGTAGGCGAAAGCGGATGCGGCAAAACGACTATTGGAAAAACAATTGTCAAACTTAACCCAATCACAACTGGCAATATTTATTTTAAAGGAAAGTCAATTTCTTCTTTTTCAAAATCAGAACTTGCGGATTATAGAAAAAAAGTTCAAATCATTTTCCAAGACCCATATTCATCGTTGAATCCGAGAGTGACTATTGGTGATGCGATTAAAGAACCAATGATAGTACACGGTTTATATTCAGACAAAAATCGTAAAGAAAAAGTCATTGAACTATTGACAAAAGTTGATTTAAAACCAGAACATTATGATCGTTATCCGCATGAGTTTTCAGGCGGTCAACGCCAACGTATTTGTATAGCTCGGGCATTGGCTTTAGAGCCAGAATGTATTATTTGCGACGAAAGTGTATCCGCATTGGACGTAAGTGTACAAGCTCAAGTCTTAAACTTGTTAGTGAAACTACGCGAAGAATTCAAATTGACTTATTTATTCATTTCACACGACATGGCTGTTGTAAAACATATATGCGATAATATTGCAGTTATGCATCAAGGCAAAATTTTAGAATTTGATAATTCAGAAAACTTATATAAAAACCCTAAAGAGGAATTTACCCAAAAACTTCTTCGTTCTATTTCGTATTCGGATTAGAAAAAATTAAACCTAAAAGTCTAAAAAGAATTTTAGGTTTTATCTTATTTAACGCATTAATATCACATCCCCTTTTTTAAGATAATCTTGTCCATCGTTTACGCATCTGTAGCTGAACAAATAATAGAACGTATTTAAATCTTGTAGTTTGCCACCATAGGTACCGTCCCAACCTTGCGTAATATCACTTGCAGACCATACTTTATTTCCCCAACGATCGTAAACAACCAATTGTTTCAATTCTATACCAGTAGCTGTAACAATACGCCATATATCATTTTTACCATCTCCATTTGGTGTAAATGCATTAGGGATAAACACTTCATCACAACATGGACCTGGCTCTATATATATAGAATCTTTTTTACTGCAACCTTTTGCATCCGTTACATAAATAGAATGCCAACCAAAACGCAACCCAGTAGCTTTTGGCTCAGATTGAACTGGTGTGGTCAACCAAAGATATGAGTATGGTGGAAATCCTCCAGTTGAAATTGCCTCAGCCCAACCTTCATTTCCAAAACCATAACAGCCTATATCGCCCTTAGTAAACGAAGTAGAAATAGGATTAGCAGGAAGATTAATATTAATCACAGTATCAAATCTGCATTGCATTGAATCTGTAATGCTTAAAGTATATGTACCAGGACTTAAATCAACAAACTTACCTGATTTATTAATATACAAACCTGGTTTTAAATAATAGGTATACTTACCTCTACCACCTTTAGCAGTTGCAAGTAATTTTGCATCACTTTGATCCACACAAAATATACCATCAATTGTAAAATCAACGCCGATCAAATCAGGTTCAGTAAGTGTGAATGTTGTATCAGAACTACACCCCTTGGCATCCATAATAATAATGGTGTGAACGCCTGCACCTTGATTCGCAAAATAACCATTTAAAGTGTAAGGCCCTCCATCTAAGGAATATTGGATTGGGGCTACACCACCTTGTGCTACAATATTAATCGAACCATTCATTTCGCCATGGCATTTGGGCTGAACCAAGTCAATATCAGATGCTACGATTTGTAAATTTTGTTTAATTAAAACATTCGTAGTAAGTGAACAACCGTTGGCATCTGTAATGATAACGGTGTATGTTCCTCCAGGTAAACTATCAAAGAATCCAGTTGTGCTTTGTACACCTAGCGCAGGAGATAATTGATAATTTAAAGTTCCTGTACCTCCTGATGCTATAACTGTAATATTACCGCTGGTGTCTAAATAGCACTCAATATCTTTATGATATATCGTATCTATTGTTATTGCACTTGGTTGGTTTATAATAAGACTAACTAATGAATCAGAACAGCCTTGAATATCTGAAACAATGAGTGTAAAAGTGCCTGCTGAAAGACCATTATAAAATCCTGCCGAACTATTTGTATTATTTGGCATCAATGTCCATTGATAAGGAAATGTACCACCTACAGCATTACCAGTGATACTTCCATTAGATCCACTGAAACAAGACACATCTACTATTGAATCTAAAGAAGCAACTAGTTCACTAGGTTGTATTAACGTAGCAGTTGTAGAAACTGAACAACCATTAGCATCAGTTGCAACCATAGTATAGACTCCTATTGACAAGCCACTAAAGTTACCTGTAGAATTGTTTACGTTGCCAGGTTGAAGTGAATATCCGAAGTTGCTTACTCCTCCAATTGCTGAAACAACCAATGAACCATTACTTAATCCAAAGCAAGAAATATTGGTTGGGCTAACGTTTGAAATGGCAACTTGAGTAGGCTCTAATACGGTCAAAGTTGTTGTTAAAGAACAATTATTGGCATCCACAATAGTTACAGTATAAATAGCTGCTGCGAGACTTGTAAATGCGCCAGTTGAATTAGTTTGGTTTGAAGGTTGAATTGAATATGATAATGGATTTGTACCACCAGCACCTGTTATAGAAATAGTACCATTCACTTGTCCAAAACAAATAATATTCGTTGAAGTTGCATTAGCAATTGAAACTGCTGTTGGTTCAAAGACTGCTATACTACTTGATGCACTGCATCCATTTGCGTCGGTGGCAGAAACAGTATATGTATTTCCCGGCAAACCAGCAAATAAACCAGTTGCATTACTGGACGCACCAGGTTGTAATGAATACGTCAATGTGCCAACGCCTCCACTTGCTAAACCTTGTACGCTACCATTGGATGCACCATTACAAACAACAGGAGTTGAAGTCAGAGAATTAAAAACAACTTGAGTTGGCTGAGGTACAAAAACCGTTGTTGAGGCTGTACAACCATTCGCATCGGTTGCTGAAATTGTATAAGTTGCATTTCCACTTAAATTATTAAACGTTGATGGTGGTGCAAAGCTACCGCTTATTGGAGCAATTGTATATAAGTTAGCACCAGCCCCACCAATTGTCGTAACGAAAATAGAACCATTTGTTCCGCCAAAACATAATGGCGGAGTTGTAGTTGCGGAATTAAACTGCAAACTTTGTGGTTGGGAAATTACAACAGCAGTAGACAGTGTACAGCCATTGGCATCAGTACCAGTGACAGTATAACTACCAGCCGAAATCCCTGTAAATAGACCCGTTGTATTTGTAACATTGGATGGTTGTAATACAAAATTTATAGGATTGGTACCACCATTCCAACCAAGCGTAATTGTACCATTATTTACGTTGTTGCATAAAACATTTGACACTGTTGCATTTGTAATTACAGGACTTGGAACTGTTGTTATATTGGTCAAGGAAGTCACCGTACATCCTAATGCATCTTGAACTGTAACAGTATACGGATTCGTACAAAGTGATGAAAATAAATTTTGTGTTTGAAAAGGCAATGCATTAATGGCATAATTATAAATACCAGTCCCACCTGTTGAAGTTATTATAAGCGTGCCATCACAACCAGGTGCACATGTTGCTTGTGTAGTCACTATATTGGAAATAATTGGCAAAGGAGGATTTGCAATAACAACTGTAGAAGTAACTGAACAGCCTAATCCATCTAACACGGTAACGGTATAATTTCCAGCATTACCAATGTTCGTAAAATAATTTCCAGCTTGAAAAGGTGAATTATTTACTGCATAAGTATAGGGAACAGTCCCTCCAGTTGAATATATAGTAATTGTTGCATCCCCACCTGGAGCACATGATGCGACGGTAGGCGAGGCTGCGGTGATTGCAAG
>JBILCF010000055.1:0-15298 GCA_044353325.1 Chitinophagaceae bacterium
TTATATTGTAAATAATGAAAATGAAAAATTATACTTAACTCCATTTTCAATTAGGCAAAATTCAAATATTATTTTTTATTCAAAAGAACATGATATTTCCTTAGGAGATGGAATTAATTATAGTGGAAAATGTGAAGGTTTTCTTGACACTCAATTCCATTTCTCACCAATCCAAACCGCCACTTTCACTAAGCTCCCAACAGATCGTAAAATTATTTTAAATAATACTTACAATCCATCTTACAGTGCAGGTGGTGCTGAAGGTTTGATGGATGGGATATTTGGCAAACTCAATTGGCGAGCTGGCGATTGGCAAGGTTATCAAGGGCAAGATATTGAAGTTGTAATGGCTTTTGATCAGCCAACAGAAATCAAATCACTAGCTGCGAATTTTCTTGAAGATCAAAATTCTTGGATTTTTTATCCTAAAGAAGTTGCCTTTTATGTGAGTGAAGATTCTGTCAATTGGACCTTGGTGGAAAGCATTCCTACAAATAAAACCGATCATAATGAAAAAACCACTTTATCAAAATTTTCAACTAAAATCTACAATATCCAAAAACAAACGTATAGATATGCCAAGGTTGTAGCCAAAAATTTCGGACCTATGCCGCAATGGCACGAGGGTAGAGGAAACCCTACATTTGTATTTATTGATGAGTTTGAGGTAAAATAGATTTGAGTTTTGAGATGTGATAATTTAGTTGTTAGATGTAAGTTGAGAGTTGTAAGTCGAGAATGTTAAAAGCATTTTGTTCGTCACTGCTAGGCACGAAGTAGTCTGATGGTTGAGACGAGACTCAAGGCAATTTATAAAATGAAATCAAAGTGATAATTCTATAAAGCAAAAAAGTCAGACACTTTCGTATCTGACTTTGTATTTCAAAAATTTTATTGTTAATCCATAACTCCCAACTCCCAACTTCCAACTTCCAACTCCCAACTTCCAACTCTCAACCTTCAACTTCCAACGTAACTTTTATCTCAAATCAACCACTTCAACCTTAGGGTGTTTCTTGGTATCAAATGTAAACATATTGTCTGTCAATGCTGGATTTGGAGTATAACCTGATACTGAGTATTGATAAACATTGCCATTTTTTTCATACATTTTACCTCCAGCAACCACACTTTGTGCTTTGTCAATCATCAATTCAACTTTAGAATATTGTTTTGATTTGTTGGTTGGTGTTAAATTAATTACATCTACTTTTTTACCACCTACAGTTTGTTCACCTTCATATTTGTATATGTATTCTTTATCGTAAAAATTTGTAAACAATTTAGAAGGCGTAAAAGAATTTTCGTTAGGATCAAAACTGCTGATTTGAACTTCATTACTTTCTTTCATGAAAGTCCATATCGTTTTTGTATCACAATAGATTTCTTGTCCAGAAAGTGAAACATAGTATTTGTCACCTTTCATATACACATTCCCTTTTTTGGTTTGTGGTTTTGCATTTTTTGCACCAGTAATCGTAATAGTGAAATTAGCTTTTAATGATTTGAGTGCTTTTACCTTTTTACTTACATTGTCTAATATTGCTTTTGCTTTCGGGTCACCTTGAGCCATCAAATTCATCGATAATGTCATACAGACCAATGCAAAAAGTATTTTATTCATATTATTATTTTATTAATGTTTGACTTGTTTAGTTGTGCAAAGATTAAAAACGATTTGCTAATAGGATGTGAACTGACAGAGTTCTTTGCTATTTGTAATGTTAATGTTTTTGAATAGTATAGTAGGCGCAGGTTGTCAGGAAATTTCGCACAAATGGAATGGCACCAAAAAGCCAATTTTGTTTGCGAGGATTGATGCCAAACTTGTATTTATAGATTGGATTAAACAAAAACCATTGTTTATTGACAATGGAATAGTTTGATTTTATACAGATCCGTTCAAATCGTTCTATCGAAATGCCGGTTTCTTTGACATCCACCAAGGAATCAATAGTATGATCGTTTTCGCCTGCTTTTCGCAATATCAACTTGTACATTCCCATAGGAAGCAAATGATAATAAGGTAATTTTGAAGTCCATTTTTTTTTGGCTATTTGCTGATGACCTCCAAATGGCATATACCATGGCGGAAAACCAAAGAAAATTTGGCCTTTTTCGCGAAGCAATGTTTTCATAAATGGTATAAATTCCTCTTGACCATGGATGTGTTCGATGACATCTTTGAGTATAATTAAATCAAAAAACTGATTATATTTTTCTTTGAAATCTGCATCAAAGACATTTTTATTCATGATAGTCATGAGGCCAGTGGCTATTTCAGTGGCTAAGAAATCGTGTGCTAGGTCAATTCTCAGCTGATCTAAATCCACGCCAACACACTCGCAACCCAACTCAAAAAAGGGTTTTAATACACCACCTTCACCGCACCCAATTTCGAGAATGCGTAAACCTGTTTTGAGTGGTAATGTTTGTTCAATAAAAGGCATCACAAATTCAGCTGCATTTTCTGCTTGTTGGTCAAAACGCAATTTGTGATTACTGTGATGTTCAAGTGCCATATAAATGCAAATATAACCATAGAAATCAAACTATCTAAATGAGCGTTTAAAGCTTGAATTTCTTTTATTTAACCTCAAATTCCTTTAAGTAATCAAGCAACTATTTTTTCAAGCTATCAAATTGGGTTTTGATAGATTTGTCATGTATTAGCTGAAATAACTGAAGTATAAATTCGGGATTTAAGTCATTTGCTTGCCCCCATTCATTTCTCGAATCTACTATTTCGCACCATCGATCTTGTTGAAATATAGGCATGTTGTACTTTTCTTTGATTTGGGCCAATTTTTTGACAACTTCCATTCGTTTGCCAATAATATCTACGATTTCTGCATCCATGGAATCCAATACCAATCGAATATTTTCGATTTCAGTGTCTGAGTCTACAGTTGGTTTACGCAGAATCAAATGTTGCAATATTTCTTTTAAAGTTTCTGGAGTGACTTGCTGACTCGCATCGCTTAAGGCTGTGTCAGGCGTTGGATGGACTTCAATCATCAAGCCATCAAAATCTAGATCCAATGCGCGTTGTGAAATGGGGGCTATAAGTTCCCGTTTGCCTCCAATGTGACTTGGGTCGCAGAAAACAGGTAAATCTTTATACCTGCGTTTAAGCTCGATAGGCAAAGCCCACATTGGTTTGTTACGGTATTTGGATGTATTGTCGTACGATGAAAATCCTCTGTGTATAGCCGCTATATCACTTATGCCAATACGCATAAATCGTTCGATGGCGCCACTCCAAAGTTCCACATCGGGGTTTATTGGGTTTTTGACTAAAACAGCAATCTTTGAACCTTTTAATGCATCACACAATTCTTGAACAACAAATGGATTAACAGTCGTTCGAGCGCCAATCCAAACGGCATCCAGTTTATATTTAAGTGCGAGTTCTGCTTGTTGGGTATTAGCGACTTCTATACAAACTGGTTTTTGGGCAATAGTTTGAATTTGGTTGAGCCATGGCAAAGCCAATTCTCTCATACCTTCAAAGTAGCCTGGCTTAGAGCGCGGTTTCCAAACGCCAGCACGTATCATATCCACTGGAAGCGCTTTTAAGCCTTCGGCTATAGACAACATTTGTGATTCATTTTCGGCACTACAAGGACCGGCAATGATATAGGGTTTATGGCTTGTAAACAGATTCATGTACTGCAAATGTAAGTCGGTATTCATAGATTGAATAGTCGTAAGGCTATAAACTTTATTGATTCTATCATATTTGTATATGAAGAACAAATACCTTGGATTAAATCTTACATTTCATTTGTAAAGAAATTGATTTGATTTTTCAATTCGTCTATTTATTGCCAAATGATATAAATCATCTTTCTTAAAATGTAATCAAACTCATAGGGAATAGAATTATCTTTGCAGTAGTTTTATCAAAATTATAGTTTTACGACTATCTAATATATGACATCAAGGTATTTATTATTCGTCATTTCTTTTTTGGTTATTTCCTGCGGCCAAAAGAAGGAATTTGTTCAACCTACTATTGAAAAAATAACGGAATCTGTCTACGCATCAGGAACAGTGAAAAGTGCAGGACAATACCAGGTCTTTTCAAAAACAAGCGGAATTCTGAAAAGCGAATTAGTCACTGAAGGTGATTTGGTTCAAAAGGGACAGATATTGTTTACACTTTCAAATGATGTTTCTCGCCTCAATACCGATAATGCTCAATTGTTAGCCAATAATGCAGATATCAGGACCAATACAGATAAATTAAGAGAACTCAGTTTGACAATAGAATTGAGTAAGAAGAAAATGCAAAGCGATGAGCTAACCATGTCACGTCAACGTAAATTGTGGGCAGAACAAATAGGTACAAAATACGAATTGGAACAACGTGAATTGGCTTATGCCAATTCAAAATCAGCCTACGAATCAGCACTGCTTCGATACAATGATTTGAAAAAGCAATTGAACTTTAGTTCACAACAAACCAAAAAATCTTTATCCATCAGTCAATCGCTAATGGATGACTTTAATGTCCGCAGTGAAGCAGCTGGTAAAGTATATGCCATACTCAAAGAAAAAGGAGAAATGATTTCACCTCAAATGCCATTGGCTATTGTGGGCAATGCAAGCCAATTTTCATTGTATCTTCAAATTGATGAAAATGATATCGCCTCAGTAGCTTTAGGGCAAAAAGTATTGATTACGATGGACAGTTATAAAGGGAAATTATTTGAAGCTGTTATTACAAAAATTAATCCTTTGATGAATGAAAAATCGCGTTCATTTGAAGTGGAAGCGAGTTTTACGAAACAACCTAAAGTCCTATATCCTAACTTGACTGTTGAGGCCAATATTATTTTACAAACTAAAGAAAATGCATTGACTATACCTCGAAATTATTTGATTGATGATGAGTTTGTATTGCTTGCAGATAATAAAAAAAAGAAAGTCAAAGTTGGGCTTAAAGATTTTCAAAAAGCTGAAATAGTAGAAGGTTTAAACAAAGAAGATAAAATTTATTTACCCCAATAATGAATCGTAAACTCATTGTAGATATAGCTAAAGCATTGTTGCTGGCTCGTTGGAAGCAAACCTTGGTTGCAGCTGTTGGCGTGACGTTTAGTATTACCATGTTTATAACTTTACTTGGTTTTATGAATGGGTTAAATGATATGTTGGACGGGCTCATTTTAAATCGAACACCGCATGTTCGATTATATAATGAAGTAAAGCCAAACCCAATTCAGCCAGCCCAATTGAGTCAAAATCTTGGACATGCTTTTATTCAAAATATCAAACCCAATGGCAATGGACAAAATATAGATAATACAGTTGCGATTTTACATGCTTTGAAAAATGATAAACGTGTTTTGGGTGTTTCGCCAAAAGTAACTGCACAAGTATTTTATAATGTAGGTAATATTGATATCAATGGTGTAATCAATGGGGTAGAGGTAGAAGCCGAAGCACGTTTATTTCACTTTCAAGAATATGTTTCGCATGGCAATTTTATGGATTTGAAAAATGTGCCCAATAGTATTATTTTGGGTAAAGGTGCTGCTGATAAAATGCAAGCCAATATCGGAGACGTTATACAAGTAACTACACCACAAGGCGAACGGCAAGCACTTAAAGTAGTCGGTTTGTTTCAATCAGGATTGGCCGATTTGGACAAGGTTCAAAGCTATGCTTCGCTGGCAACGACCCAAAAACTAATGGGCAAATCAGCCAATTATATTACAGATATCAATGTCAAATTGTTTGATATATTACAAGCACCCGCACTATCGAAAGAGTTTAAACATATTTTTGAAACAGATGCGGAAGATATACAAACTGCCAATGCACAATTTGAAACAGGTAGCGACGTGCGAAGTATAATTTCCTATGCTGTAGGCATTACATTATTAATCGTTGCAGGCTTTGGTATTTACAATATCCTGAATATGATGATTTATGAAAAAATGGACTCCATTGCTATTTTAAAAGCAACTGGATTTTCGGGCAAAGACGTCAAACGTATATTTACGACTATTGCACTTTCCATCGGATTTTTTGGTGGATTATTTGGTTTGTTGTTTGGTTTTTTAACATCTACAGCCGTTGATCAGATACCCTTTAATACTGCGGCATTACCCAACATTAAAACATTTCCGGTCAACTACGATCCTAAATTTTATATTATAGGCATTACATTTTCACTCATTACAACCTATTTAGCAGGTTTACTTCCCGCTCAGAAAGCAAGCAAAATAGATCCAGTAGACATTATACGAGGCAAATAACATGGATGAAATAATATTAGAAGCTAAATTAATCAACAAAAGTTTTCATGATCCGATAACTATACCGGTATTGAAAGATGTATCGTTTTCAATCAATAAAGGCGATTTTGTTTCGGTGATTGGGAAATCGGGCTGTGGTAAGTCAACATTGTTATATATACTTTCAACGATGGATACTGACTACACAGGCGAACTGTATATTGATAAAGTGTGTATGACAGGCTTGAAGGAAAAGCAATTGGCATTGGTTCGAAACGAAAAAATTGGATTCGTATTTCAATTTCATTATTTGCTCAATGAGTTTTCGGTATTACGCAATGTCATGTTACCAGGTATCAAATTAGCAAAGTTTTCTATGCAAGAAATTGAACACCGAGCGATGGAAAAATTGCGCATTTTGGGTATACATGAACAAGCCTTAAAAATGCCAAACCAATTATCTGGTGGACAGAAACAACGTGTTGCCATAGCGAGAGCTTTAATCAATGACCCGCACATCATCATGGGTGATGAGCCAACTGGGAATTTGGATAAAAAAAACAGTGAAGTAGTGTTTGAGATATTTAGTCAGTTGGCCAACGAATTTAATCAAACCTTACTCATTGTAACACACGACAATGAATTTGCGGAGCGAACACATCGTATTATTGAAATGGAAGATGGACGAATTATAAGGTAATTAATATGCAATATTTTCATTGAATATTTCGGCTATTTTTTTAGTCATTGACACTGAATTTTCCAGTATGAATGACATTACCATCGCTTAAAAGTTGATAGAGATAAATACCAGCAGGTAAATTTCGTCGTTCAATTTTAACCTGCGAACCTGATATCGCTAAAGGGTATTTAATTTTTTCACCCATTATATTTTGTATATTGAGTTGATAATGTTTTGAAGGCTCATAATTAAATTTCATTGTAGCATAAACAGAAAAAGGATTTGGACTCAATTGAATTGTATGAGATTCGTTTATAGATTGAATTGAATTTGGTTCTTCTATTTCTTCTTTGCAATAATCATCATATTCCATTAAATTATTTAATCCCCAACCACTATGGCTTACACCCAAAGAGATTGCACTATCGACATAGTTGCAACTTAATCCCGCACTGTCAGGATAATTGATGATGCCTAAAAAATTCTTAGTTTGATTTTGTGCAACATAAATTCGCTCATCGGGGGCTAATTTTAGGCTGTACAAATTTTTATCTTGAGAAGTAAAAATATTTATTTTAGAATTGTTGATTTGTACAGAGTCATTTGAAGATACATTAAACTGCATAATTTTACTAGCCGAATCACTGCTTTTCCATTGGGTAGCATACAACATCTTACTATTTTTAGAAAATGATAATCCATATAAGTTACTAATTGGATTATTTAAACCATCATACCCTGCTAATGCAGGTATTGTAATTAAATTACTCAGCTGTCCTGTTGACTTATTAAAATCAAATAATTCAATATCGGGAATAGCAAGGGTCACAGCAGCAAGTTTCAAACCATTGGGCGATGCTTTCAATTCGCCTATGGCGCTTGCATAAGAAGGATCACCGTGTATTTTACCAATGCTTGAAATAACTGGATTTGTGTCCACTCCTTGTGATGTAACTTTAAAAGCCAAATAATTGTTTGAATTGTATTCGTGTCCTACAATCCATAAATCTATACCATTCGAATGTTTGATAGCAGTTAATTTTTCAGTTGTAGGTGAATTATACAGCATACTATCTTTAAACAATATTCCTCCTAAACCACCATTCATGGTCATATCGATAGCATGATATCGGTAAAATTGTCCAGAAAATCCTTGAACTTCAGATGTGAAAATGTAATATATGGAGCTTGAACCAGGTTTTTCTATGATTTGAACTTGTGTAATTGTAGCCCCATTCGTAATTAAATTAGAATTTGGGATCGTATCATGGTTTTTATTCATTACAAACTCAGAATTTGTATAAAACAATAATTCACCTGTAGTTTTGTTTGAAATAGCAGAAACACCTTCAAAACCTTTAAAATTACCATCATTAAGAACGGAGACTTTGCATTCTGAATTGAAATTTAACCCTGCACCATCTTCTCCAAAATACCATCTGTAGGCTTGTTTTTGGGCATTGGATTGAAAATTATAACAAAATATAAGAAAGAAGATTAAGTAAATTTTCTTAAAATATGAATTATTCATGATATTGTGTATTGTTTCTTCAAATCTAATGAATAAATCTAAAATTGTTTAAGATGTCATTCTTTATTTAATAAGTGCTTCATTTTTTCGCATAATTGAATCTTTAAAGTCATTTGTATACTAAAATATCAAAAAATGGTATTTTGAACAAGGTATATATTTCATTTTTTAACATTCATTTGTTACTTTTGCGCCCTTTAAAAAACAAAACTAAAAAAACAATGAATTATTTATTTTACCTCGTTCCCGTTTTTGGTGTAGTGGCTTTGCTGTATACTTTTATACAAAGCGCTTGGGTATCAAAACAACCTGCTGGTAATGACCGCATGAAAGAGATAGCAGGTTATATTGCTGATGGTGCTATGGCTTTTTTAAAAGCTGAATATAAAGTGATGAGTTATTTCGTCATAATTGCCGCATTATTACTAGGCTTTATGGGTTTTACAGACAAAAATAGTGACTGGACGATTGCATTAGCATTTGTAGTTGGTGCGTTTTTTAGTGCTTTGGCTGGATTTTTAGGTATGCGTATTGCTACCAAATCAAATGTTCGTACAGCTGAAGCAGCTCGAACTTCATTAGCTAAAGCGTTGAAAGTATCATTCACAGGAGGTTCTGTAATGGGTATGGGCGTTGCTGGCTTAGCAGTTTTAGGTTTAGGTTCTATGTTTGTATTATTATACATGAGCTTTGTTGGTGATTACACTGTTGGCTCAGCAGAATATACACATGCTTTATCTAAAGCTATTGAGGTATTAACTGGTTTTTCTTTAGGTGCTGAATCTATCGCATTGTTTGCACGTGTGGGTGGTGGTATTTATACTAAAGCAGCTGACGTTGGTGCTGACTTAGTAGGTAAAGTAGAAGCTGGTATCCCTGAAGATGATCCACGTAATCCTGCTACAATTGCAGATAACGTTGGTGATAACGTAGGTGACGTTGCTGGTATGGGTGCCGATTTATTTGGTTCATATGTTGCAACAGTTCTTGCTACAATGGTTTTAGGTAAAGAAACGATGAGTATGGGCGATAACTTTGGTGGTTTAGCTCCGATTTTATTACCAATGTTAATTGCAGGTATTGGTATTATACTATCAATAATAGGTACATTCTTTGTTCGTATATCTGAAAGTGCAGGTTTGAGTACAACTAAAGTTCAAAATGCATTGAACATGGGTAACTATGGTTCTATCGTATTAACAGCAATCGTTTGTTTCTTTTTGACTTCATACATACTTCCAGAAAATATGGAATTGCGTGGATTTAAATTTACAAATACAGGTGTTTTCTTTTCTATACTAGTTGGTCTAGCAGTTGGTACATTGATGAGTATTATCACTGAATATTACACTGCAATGGGCAAACGTCCAGTATTAAGTATCGTTCGTCAATCAGCTACTGGCCATGCTACAAACATCATTGGTGGTTTGGCTATGGGTATGGAATCTACATTCTTACCTATGATCGTTTTAGCTGCTGGTATTTATGGTTCTTATCATTTTGCCGGTTTATATGGTGTGGCAATTGCAGCTGCAGGTATGATGGCTACAACTGCTATGCAATTAGCTATTGATGCATTTGGACCTATTGCAGATAATGCAGGTGGTATTGCTGAAATGAGTGAATTGCCAGCTGATGTTCGTGAAAAAACAGATATTTTGGATGCTGTAGGTAACACAACAGCTGCTACTGGTAAAGGTTTTGCTATTGCTTCTGCTGCTTTGACAGCTTTGGCGTTGTTTGCCGCTTTCGTTGGTATTTCTGGTATTGATGGTATAGATATTTACAACGCACCAGTATTAGCTGGTTTGTTTGTTGGTGCAATGATTCCTTTCATCTTCTCTTCGTTAGCAATTCGTGCAGTAGGTGAAGCGGCTATGGCCATGGTAGAAGAAGTTCGTCGTCAGTTCCGTGAAATTCCAGGAATTATGGAAGGAACTGGAAAGCCACAGTATGACAAATGTGTGGCTATTTCGACAGAAGCTTCAATCAAAAAAATGATGTTACCAGGTGCAATCGCAATAGTTTCTCCTTTGATTATTGGTTTCCTTTTAGGACCAGAAGTATTAGGTGGTTTCTTAGCTGGTGCTACTGTAAGTGGTGTTTTGATGGGTATGTTTCAAAACAATGCTGGTGGTGCTTGGGATAATGCTAAAAAATCATTTGAGAAAGGTGTTGAAATCAATGGTAAAATGGAATACAAAAAATCTGAACCACATAAAGCTTCAGTAACTGGTGATACAGTTGGTGATCCATTTAAAGATACTTCTGGACCTTCAATGAATATCTTGATCAAATTGATGTCTATCGTTTCATTGGTTATCGCTCCTACATTAAGTGGTATGTTCCATGATCAAATCCAAGAAAGTAGAATGCAAAAATTAGGTACCATGATGGCTGCTTGCAAAACTGCTGGTTGTACTGAAGAGCAATGCAATGCTGTAATGAATGGTACAGGAACTTCTTCAACTAGCAAATCTTGTTGCTCATCAGAAGGTAAGGAAAAAGCTTCTTGTGCTGATAGCGAAGAATGCAAAGCTACATGTGGTGGAACTTGTGATAAAGCAACATGCGATAAACCTTGTTGTAAAACAGAAGGCACTGTTGCCCCTCCAACAAATGATTCGTTGAGTGTTTCGCAACCAAGTGGAGAAGCGCAAAATCCTCCTACAGGTCATTAATAATAACACATAAACTGTACAATAAAAAAATCCCGATTAATCGGGATTTTTTTATTGAATGAATTCATTAAAGAGAATTTAATTATTTAACTAAAATAGTTTGGTTCAAAAATATATTTAAAAATTAAGATATTTAATATCTACCTTTAAAAAAAACAAATTATGGCAAAGAGTCAAGATGCAAAAAAGACAACTAAGAAAGAACCTTTAAAAACAGCTAAAGAAAAGAAGGTTGAGAAAAGAGAAAAAAAAGCAAGTAAAAGGTAGTTCGGCATTGAAGTAATGATCACATAAGCTCAAAATTTTTGAGCTAAATTGTGTATTCCAATTTTTTAAAAATATATTCGTGACTTAAATTAATTTTCTATGGAATTAGGTATAGGTTCTCGAGTAGAACATCCAAATTTTGGACGTGGTGTTGTTGTCGATTTAGGCACCGACTTTTACAATATTTGGTTTAAAAGTAGCAACGCAGTAAGAAGTATAGGTCGGAATTTTGATGGACTTCGTGTACTAAGTGCTGTGGAAGATAGTGGAGTTAGTGGCGTTGTGAACATGGCTGATTTAGAATTCATGTTGCACAAAATATTGGATGATAGGAGTGATATCAGTCAGTTGGTGCCATTGGCTCAAAAATGGCTAGGTGGCACTTTAGTATTTAAGCCATTGGAAGAAAACATGCAAGGTAAAGAAGTTCCAATTGAAACTTTTTTTCATAAAATAGTCATGGTGCGTGATCGATTGCGGGTAATGGAACAACAAATCAATGCGCATAAAGTCCTTACAGATGCAGAAAAAGTAGATTTACAACAATATATTACTAGGATTTATGGTTCTCTAACTACGTTCAATGTTCTTTTTAAAAATGCTGATGATGCATTTAAAGGTACTGGCGGTGATAAATAAACGAAATGAAATCATCAAATCGACGTTTTTTATTTGGGATTCTTTTGTTGTTTTTATGTGTTGATTTGTTGACATCGGCTTATCATTACTATCATTTAAGTTTTGATGACGACTTAACCAAAATAGGAACTCCCATCAAATGGTATGAAGCTATAATGCAAGATCCATTTGGCATTCATGCAGTAACCACTGGCGAAATGTACAGTGGCGCTGGTCGATATATGTGTCATTGGTTCACTGTGTTTTGGTGTAAGTATGTTTTTGATTTTATTCACACTTTTGTAGCAAACCCAGTTGTGTCAATATATATCATGACGGCTTCTATAGCTATGTTGGTTCATGTTATGTTTTTGTGGATTGTTATGCTATATGTTCGAGTTATAAAACCTTTAGATCGTTTTTATACGATTTTCCTATGGTGTTTTGCGACTATTTTTATTCAATATGGCGATTATTATCATTCAATCGGAATCATAGATCGTTCGCCTAGTTATATCTTTTTCTATGGACTTCAATTGATGTTTTTGGCATTTTATTTTTATCCATTTTTTAAACTGTTTCACCAAAGTGAAAATCGGTTTTCAATATTGACACATATATTCTTGATCATAGCATCTATTTATTTAGCATTTAGTTCAGTATTGGTACAACCTGTTTTTTTTGTATTGCTAGCTGTTTTGTTTGTTGCATATCTGCTATTTCGAAAGGACACAAAATGGAATCATTTTTTCAAAAACAAATCTGTCATTTTACATTTTAGTTTGTTTTTTCTGTTGTGTGTTTATGCATTTTATGTTTCAAAATACAACAGTGAACGTACGAGCATAACTACTGTAAGTGAACGTTATTATTTGTTGCTCAAAGGTATTTATTATTTACTGACATATGACTTGGCTTTGCCATTGATTGGTTTGCTTTTAAGTGTCAATTATTATTTAATCAAAAAAAGTACTCATTCTGATTGGTTACAACACTTCAATAGAAATTATGTTTTGATTGCTTTGTTTGCCATCCTTTATATTGGATTATTACCTTTAGGAGGCTTCAGAACTTACCGCCCATTTATTGTTCGTTACGATACTTTTTTACCAGTTACATTAGCGTTAGTTTATTTGTGTGTATCGACAACAATATATCTTTTATCAACGCTACAGTGGACAAATCTAACCAAAGGGTATTACTTATTCATAGCGACATTTATGTTGTTTTTTACTTATGCAGATAGAAACCTAGAACAAAACCATAATGCTTGTCAGCACGAAGTCTTATATTACATGCATCGAAATCATGATACGATAATACCAATGCCATTGCATTGTAATGTGGGTACATGGAATACAACAGATTATTATGATCAAGAAGTAATGATAACACTCAATAAACTCTATAAACAATGGGACATTATTGAACCTTATCAAACATTAAAAGTTGTAAAAATACGGGATAGAATTCAGTAATTAAATTATATTCGATTTGGTAAACTGGTAAAATAATTCACAATAAATTATTTCTGAATGATTGAAACAATTAAAAAATATTATCATATTCTCATTTTAGTATCCGTTACGATAGTAATAGAATACTTAATGTTTGGGAGAGTTTTTTTACAACCTAACAGCTGCCTGATTATGGATAATACAGATGGTAGACAAAACTATGATTAACTTTAAAACTCAATTTCGAAGTGGTACTAAAATAAGGGAAGCCTACAAAAGCACGATCTTAATTCAGGATATTCAAATTATGTCAATGGAATAGTAAACTGATTTACTATTTTGACCTTTAATTTTCAAAATCATTGAATTACCTTTGTCAAAATCAATAATTTCATTGAAAACAATTCTGGATAGCAATAAATTTAACGTCGTCATACAGCGACTGTCACATCAAATTATTGAAAATCATGCAGACTTCTCTAATTCTGTCCTCATTGGTATTCAACCAAGAGGTATTTTGTTGACAGAGCGCTTAGTCAATTATATTGAAAAACATCTCAAATTGAAATTACATGTAGGCAAACTCGATATTACTTTTTATCGAGACGATTTTAATACAGGCAATCAACTTATTCCAGATCAGACTGACATTAATTTTAGTATAGAAGGCAAAAAAGTGATTTTAATAGACGATGTGTTGTACACTGGTCGAACAATACGAAGTGCACTCGATGCCATACTCGATTTTGGTCGTCCAGATAAAGTTGAATTATTGACTTTGGTTGATAGACGGTACAGCAGACATTTACCCATTCAAGCTGATTATATCGGAATGACTGTTGATGCTTTGATTTCTGAGAAAGTAAAAGTTTTTTGGAAAGAAAATGAAAGTGAGGATAAAGTAGTATTGTTGAATAAAAAAATTGAAAAACAAAAAAAATAATATGTCACTGAGTACGAAGCATTTATTGGGAATTAAAAACTTAACGACTTCTGACATTGAACTCATATTCAAAACGGCTGATAATTTTAAAGAGATATTAAAAAGACCGATTAAAAAGGTCCCAACGTTGAGAGATACTACCATTGTCAATCTCTTTTATGAAAACTCAACTCGTACTCGAATATCATTCGAATTAGCAGAGAAAAGACTTGGAGCAGATACGATCAACTTTTCAGCAAGTGGTTCAAGTGTATCCAAAGGAGAAACTTTAATTGATACAGCTCAAAACATTCTTTCCATGAAAGTCGATATGGTCGTTATGCGGCATAGTGCTAGTGGTGCTCCGCATTTTTTGTCCAATCATATCGATGCCGCCATCATCAATGCAGGTGATGGTACAAACGAACATCCAACGCAGGCTTTGCTTGATGCATATTCAATTCGCGAAAAACATGGCAATTTGAAAGGAAAGAAAATTGCAATATTGGGTGATATCATGCATTCACGAGTAGCATTGTCGAATATATATTGTCTTAAAAAGCTAGGTGCTGAAGTGACGGTAGCCGGACCACCAACATTAATTCCCAAACATATTGAATCATTGGGCGTTCAGGTTACGTACGATATCAAAGAAGCGCTGCAATGGTGCAACGTGGCAAATGTACTTCGTATTCAATTGGAACGTCAAAATATGCCATTATTTTCTTCTTTGCGTGAATATTCATTGTATTATGGCGTAAACAAGCAGTTGCTGGATTCCTTGCAAAAAGAAATAACCATTATGCATCCCGGTCCGATCAATAGAGGAGTGGAATTAAGCTCAGATGCAGCTGATAGTCACCATTCTATCATTTTAAACCAAGTAGAGAAT
>JBILCF010000056.1:0-15266 GCA_044353325.1 Chitinophagaceae bacterium
ACAAAGTTCTAAAAGCTATTTTGAAAATCAATAAAAATGCAAAAATAAACACCAACTATTTTGTCCACTTGGAATAAACGTCTAAAAAATACCAACTATTTTGTCCATTACGCCTAAAAAAACATGAAAAAATTATTTATTCTTGCAGTTGTTGCAATCGGTTTCACAATGACATCTTGCAAAAAAGATTACACTTGTGCTTGTACAGGAGCAGTTACAATCAACATTCCTATTCAAAACGCTAAAAAAGGTGATGCTAAAGATGCATGTAGCGCAGCTCAAACAACTTACAGCACAGCTGGTTCAACAACTTGCACATTGAAATAATCAAGATTATTTTAGGTATAAAAAAAGGCACTTTCCAGTGCCTTTTTTTTATTTTAATACATGAAGCAATTCATCTTGTTGGAGCTGAACTTGTTCGCCTGTAGCAAAGTTTTTCATGCTGATATAGCCATCATTCAATTCGTTTTCGCCGATTAAAATGATGTATTCAATATGTTTTTTGTTGGCATATTTGAGTTGCTTGTCAAATTTAATAGCTTCAGGATACAATTCACAACTCACGCCTCGCTCGCGTAAAAATGAGAGTAAATCTATATTTCTAGGTTCAAATTGAGGGCCAAAATTGACCAACATAACCTTTACCGATGACAGCATAATATCTTGTGGAAACAAATTCTTTTCTTCCATGACATCATAAATACGATCTACACCAAACGAAATACCTACTCCAGGTATATTAGGCACATCAAACAACCCAGTTAAATCGTCGTACCGACCGCCACCACCTATACTGCCCATTTGAATGTTGCAGGGTTTAACTTCCAATATCGTACCTGTATAATAGTTTAGACCCCGAGCCAAGGTGACATCCAATTTTATAGTCGGATGATGTTTTAATACATAAGCCAACTCTTCTAAACCTTCTGTACCAATAGTCACTAAATGAAACAAAGACCCAAGTGCTTTTAAAAGTTCCTCGTTGTTCAAACCTTGCTGAGCTAGATTTAAATAATGGGTGACAACATCGACATGCTGACGTTCTAAGCCTTTTTGCTCCAATTCGACAACGACCTTGTCAAGACCAATTTTATCAAGCTTATCAATTGCAACTGTTATCGTTGTTAGATTTGCTTCACCGCCACACAATTCGGCTAATGCCGCTAATATTTTTCGGTTGTTGATACATACTTCAACATCAATCCCCAATTTTTCAAATACATTGGTATACAATTGAATGAGCTCAACTTCATTGAACAATGCACCACTACCTACGATATCTGCATCGCATTGGTAAAATTCTCTATAACGACCGCGCTGTGGCTTGTCAGCTCGCCATACTGGTTGTATTTGATATCGTTTAAAAGGAAATGTAAGTTGTCCATGATTCATAGCCACATAGCGAGCAAACGGAATGGTCAAATCGTATTTCATAGCTCGTTCTGTTATGCCTTTGGTGTTTTTTCCACTCAAAACAGCCTGAAAATCTGCACTTGCTTGCTCATGCTTTTCCTTGCGATCCAATCCATTGTTTAAAATTTTAAAAATTAATTTATCCCCTTCATCGCCATATTTACCCATAAGAGTTTCTAAATGCTCAAATGCAGGTGTTTCAAGTGGTTGAAAACCAAACAATTCGAACTCTTGTCGAATGGTATTAAAAATATAATTTCTCTTTTTGACAACTTCTGGTCCAAAATCTCTAGTTCCTTGCGGTAGTGATGGCTTCATAATCCTATTTTCTAGTTGGCAAAAATAATCAAAACGCGGTTAATACATATTGTTATATATTTACACTTCATCTTTTATTTTTATATGAAAAAATTGTCTTTTATCCTTTTGCTACAAGTGGTATGTATTGGCCAAATAATGGCTCAAACTGGTAGAATCAAGGGGTTTGTGTACGAATTAAGCAATGGCGAGCCTATTGTTGGTGTTACTATCGGACTAAAAGGAACAACAAATGGTGCAAATACCGATGTCAATGGTTACTTTAATATCCCGAAGTTAGAAGCTACTACCTATACGATAACTGTTAGTACAGTTGGATATGAACCGATTGAAAAAATAGTTACTTTAACTGCGGATGAAATCTTAACAACTAAATTTAATTTGTCTAAAAAATCTCGTGAATTAAAGGATGTAAAAATTTCGGCTAAAAAGGAAGACAAGAAATTTGAAACCAAAGTTGGTATTACCCGTATTACACCCAAGGAGATGAAATTGCTCCCTAGTATAGGCGGCGAACCAGATATAGCGCAGTTTTTGCAAGTGATGCCGGGTGTTATTTCGACAGGCGACCAAGGTGGACAACTTTATATACGTGGTGGTTCACCAATCCAAAACAAAATATTGTTAGACGGAATGACTATTTACAATCCATTTCACTCTATAGGTTTATATTCTGTGTTTGAAACCGATGCGATACGCAATGCAGACGTAATGAGTGGTGGATTCGGTGTCGAATACGGCGATCGCACATCTGCTATTGTCAATGTAACAACAAAAGATGGTAACAAAAAACGCACTTCAGGTAAACTTGCCGTGAATCCTATTCTGGCCAAAGCATTTCTTGAAGGTCCATTGATGAAATCGAAAGGCGATAGTACAACATCTATTACTTATATTGCTTCTTTAAAACATAGTTACCTCAAAACGACTTCACCAGCTTTATACGGCTCGTTTGGTGAACCTTATAAATCACAACTACCTTACACGTTCACGGATGTTTATGGTAAAATAAATATCAGCTCCAACACAGGTAGCAAGTTTAGTGTTTTTGGTTTTAGCTTTGACGATAATGTCAATTATACTGGTGTTTCAAACCTCAATTGGAAAAGTTTTGGCGGCGGAACCAACTTTGTCATTTCGCCACCAAGCTCCAATTCATTGATTTCTGGCGGTGTATATTTCTCTGATTACAAAATCAGTTTGCAAGAAGCTGATGCTCGCCCACGCGAAAGTGCTGTGAATGGCTTCGATGCCAATGTAAAAGTTACATCATACTTACCAGGTCATAGCGAAATCAATTATGGAGTTGAGTTTACTGGCTTCAAAACGGCTTTTCAATATTATAATTTCATAGGACTTGAACAAGAACAAAATGATTATACTACTCAGTTGGGTACTTTTGTAAAGTTTAAAAAAACATTCAATGACAAATTTGTATTTGAACCTGGTATTCGTATCCAATACTATGCATCTTTACCTGTAGCTCGTGTAGAACCTCGTGTAGCTATGAAATACAATGTATCCAATGGTATACGCTTAAAAGCAGCTGCAGGCATGTATTCTCAGAACTTAATTTCATCGAAATCAGATCGTGATATTGTTAATTTCTTCACTGGATTTTTAACAGCGCCAGATTTTGAAATCACAAAACCTGATGGCACTGTAGCCAACAACAATGTACAAAAAGCGGTGCATGCAGTAGGCGGAATAGAAGTTGACTACAAAAACTTTGAATTTACGTTAGAACCTTGGTACAAGCATTTCGGTCAATTGATTACAATTAATCGTTATAAATTATTGCCTACAGATCCAGATTTCAGTATCGAAACAGGCGATGCTTACGGTATAGATTATACGATGAAATTTACCAAAGGTCGCTACTACGTTTGGGGTGTTTATTCTTATGGTTATGTCGATCGCAATGATGGTCGCCAAACTTATCCAACACCTTTTGACCGCAGACACAATGTCAATTTATTGGCATCTTATACCGGTGGTAAAAAATCTGATTGGGAATTTTCAGCTCGTTTCAATTATGGTTCTGCTTTTCCATTTACACAAACTCAAGCTTTTACAGAGCGTATGGATTTCAGCAATGGCATCAGCACCAATTACTTGACACAAAATGGCAATTTAGATATCAATTATGCAAGCAAAATCAATGGTGGTCGTCTATCAGATTATCATCGTTTGGACTTATCGGTTAAAAAACGTTTCCTTACAGGTATCAATTCCTCACTCGAACTTACAGGTAGTGTAAGTAATGCTTACAACAGAGACAATATCTTTTACATCGATCGTGTTCGAAATACGCGTGTATATCAATTCCCGATATTCCCAAGTTTGGGTGTTTCATGGTCGTTTTAGCCCAATCCTTAAACTCTATTTGTCTTGAAAAAAACAATCCTTACTAGTCTATTTTTTTTCATTACGGCTTCTTATTCGTTTGCACAGCGCACTATCGCTTATACCCAAGCCGACAAATTAATCTATGATGCTTCACAAGCCATAGAACAAAACCGTTACCTCGATGCGGAAGGCTTAGTTATGGCATATCTTAAAGATTCGGCACAAATAGAAAGCATTCATTTGCAACAAGCGCGTTATTACGAAAAACTCATTCAGTTTAAACTTAAACGGCCTAATGCTGAAAACCAATTGAAAGAGTTTTTGCAAGTTTGCACTGTACAGCAACTAAAACAACATGCTTACCTTGAATTAGCACAAACCAAATTTTCAGCACAGCAGTATGAAGAAGCTATACCCTATTTCGAACGAATAGAAACTAGCAATTGGTCCATAAAAGATCAACGTACTTTACAACTGAAACTAGCCCATTGTTATTTGGTTTCCAACGAAACCGAAAAAGCATTTCCTATACTTCAAGAAAGTCAAAGTTCGCAAATCGAAAAACAAACCAAAGCCTCATTTCAACAACTTTGTCAAACCTACTTTAATGGCGATTACCTCGAAGCTAAGGCTGGTTTATTGACATACAAAGACGTATCAAAATACAGCGACCTTATTCCATATTTGCTCACAGAAATTGATTATTTGACAGGTAAAAAAGAACAAGCATTATCCAAATCGCTCAAACAACTTCAAAATTCAAAAAAGAAAAACATCCATTCCGAATACGGACAATTGGCTGGTCAAATTTATCTCGACAAAAAAGACTATCAAAAAGCTACTGTGTATTTTAAACAATATGTTAGTGTAGCAAAAGCTCCTCGAAAGTTAGATTTTTTCAGATTAGCCTATGCTCAATATCAGCAAGCACAATTTGAAGAGGCCATTGCATCTTTTGAAAAAATGCCCAAACGAAACGATGCACTTTCGCAACAAGCCTATTTTTATCTTGCCAATACTTATCTAGCAACCAGACAAAAAGAAAAGGCCTATGCTTCATTTCTAGAATGTGTCAAAGGAAATTTTTATCCTGAACTAAAATCACATGCAGAATTCGCATTAGCCAAACTTAGCTATGACAAAGGCGACGATATTTGGGCACAAAAACAACTCAATTACATTGTACAAACTTATCCTAATGGCGCATATATGCTCGAAGCTAACGAATTGTTAGCTTACTTAAACATCAAAAACAATCGATTTGACGATGCCATTTTGGCTATGGACAAGCAAAAAACGCTTTCGCCATCGTTAAGACAAGTGTATCAAAAAGCGAATTATGCAAGAGGCATACAAATGCTCATGAGCAACAATACCGACAAAGCAATTCAGTATTTTAAAGCATCAACTATTTATGATTTAGATGCTACCACCACTAAGTTAAATGCGTATTGGACCAGCGAAACTCTTTATCGTATGGGCAAATACCAAGAAGCATTACAAACAAGCATTATTTATTTCAGTTTACCCAAAACCAAACTCAATACTCAGTATGATCGCAATATGCATCTACTTCGATCTTATCTTTTTTTGCACCTCAATCAACCGGATGAATTAAAAAAAGAATATGCTTTTATAGACAAAACCAACAAAGCCAATCCATTAGCAGCATTGGGAACTATCAAATCAAATTTTGTACCCGAAAAAGTTCCAATCATTGACAACGATCCTTATCTTATTACTTTCGATGCACCAGAAATTCCTTTTGACAATGTGTATACCCCGTTGCCTATGGATGCATACTACACCATTGGTGTGCGGGACAATGCAACAGTAAATAGCAGTTTTGTCAAATTAGGTGTGGGTAATTTCGCAGGCTTCGAAGCCGAAGTTGGGCTTGACCTTACGCGTATAGCAAAGTCTCCATTGAGTGTATTGTTTAGACATCATAAACTCATTGGCTCACTTAGTGCACAAGACTTTGCTTCTACACAATTAGGTATTTCAAACACACAATATATCCAACATCATGCACTGAATGTGAATGTACTTTGGCACAAAACCAAGCACCACTATTATGGGTTTGACAATGCTTTGTACGATTACCCAAAAAGTAGTCTAAATCAAACTTTTCAATTGTACGAATTGAATACACAACTCAAACCACTTCAAGCTAACAATGCCAATATAAGCTATCTACCTAGTGTAGCACTTCGACAATACTTTGACAATCATAGTGCTAAAGAACAAACAATAATTGTAGATATTCCGATTTCTAAATCTATCGGTTCAGAAGCCAGTTTCGATTTGGCGCTGAAAGCCAATATCAATCAATTGTCTTTTATGGATGCTTCCAACATTCAAATAGCTAAACAAGCCAATTCATTTTTAAGTATACAACCTTCGATATGCAAACAATGGCGAGCTATCACTTTCAAAGCTGGTTTATACCCTACACTTGCTCAGCAAAATCATCTTTTACCTGATGTCAGCATAAGTTTCCCTTTGGCTATTTTGCGAAGCAGATTGACTTTGTCTTATTTGAGTTATCTCAATCTCAATACCTTTCAACAATTGACCGGATTAAATCCATATTTGTTTACAAACTATACCGTACAACAGTCCAAACAAACTGAAGTCAATGCGCGATTAACTGGTAATATCAGCGACAATTGTTTTTACAACTTGCGTGTAGGTTATGGTCTTACTTCTAATTTGCCTTTATTTCTTAACGACACTGCAGGCGACTACAAACAATTTCATTTACTCTTCGATCAAGAAGTCACACTATTCTTAGCCGACTTCTCTGTTGATTATGCTCTCAATAAAAAAATCTACACTGGTGCTAATATACAATTACGACCAATACTTAGTCTAAGCAGCAACCAATTTGCATGGCATTACGTACCTGCTCAAATCGATCTGTATGGTAAAGTACAATTTTCGCGCTCCCTCAGTTTTCGAACCGATGCTTTTATTCGTTATGGCTATGCCTATTTAGCTAAAACAACTATTGTCAACACCATTTATTCCAATACTTCCAATATGGGCTTTGATTTGAACCTTACAGCCAATCTTAAACTAGGGAAATCTTGGACTGGATATCTTTCTGTGTTCAACATTATGGGCAGTGAGTACCAACGCTGGACCAATTACGCCAATTTAAATACCCATTTTAGGGTAGGATTGATACACACTTTCGGTAATCTTAAAAATTAACGCTTAAAAAATTTTTGGAATACTACTTTGATGCTACATTTACACAACTTTATACAATTACGCTGGCATGGATATCGGAAAATACATCGGGAAATTTTTAATCAAAAACAACTATTGTAGCCTCTCGGGCTTGGGCGTATTTGAGCTGAAAAAAACCACTGCTACG
The DNA here is from genome assembly GCA_044353325.1 of Chitinophagaceae bacterium. Classification (GTDB taxonomy): domain Bacteria; phylum Bacteroidota; class Bacteroidia; order Chitinophagales; family Chitinophagaceae; genus OLB11. Next base: position 7,469 of record JBILCF010000056.1, read on the forward strand.
GTCAACAATACCGACAATACCGTTTCACCACCCACTTATAGCATATCGTTTACACCAGTAGGTAGCATCGACGACTCATTTGCGTCCTTCATAGCCAATAACGAAAACGTGAGCATTAGCAATGCATCCAACAACATTAAGGAATATTGCATCAAAGTAAAGGAGCAACTCAACCAAACGGGTAGCTACACCATAGACCAATTGGGTAAACTCAGTTCCAACAATAACAAAATTACTTTTCAGCAATCGACTGACCTTGACATGGGTTACGAACCTGTAGCGCTGCCTATCGCTGATATTAAGCCTACATCAAGTGAGGCCAAAACAACTAGTGGCGAAAAACTCGATTTTAGTTACCCTCCTTCCTATACAAGTTACAGAGGCAAGCCTAACTTTCCTGTCAAATACTTGGCTATAGCTATAGCGGCAGTATTAGTTATTGCAGGCGCTTACTTTGGGTACGATTATTATCAAAACAATGCCAACCTTGATCCTATAGCACCTAACCAAGAAGTGAGTAATACACCTGTAGCCGAAAACAATACGCCCACAAACGACACCAACGCTGTATCTACTCGTCCAGATACTAATGCCTTGGCTAGTTCACCTACGGCACCAACTTTAAGTCCAGGCGCACACCGTGTGGCTATATTTACCTTCACGACCGAAGCTGCTGCTAGCGCCAAAGCAAACAAACTCAATGGATATGGCAACAAAGCTTCTGTATCGCAAATCGATAACAGCAAATTTGTTGTGGCTATAGAAGCATCGCATCCTTTGGGCGATACTGTGCGTTTAGTTGATTCCTTGCGTAAGTTTTTCAATCCAAAAGGAAACGTTTATATCCTTAAATAATTTTTTTCACATTTTTTGGAGCTGAACTGAATTATATACTTCAGCTCATTCTTGCTACCCCTAGCGCACGGCGCTTTTGGGTATCAAGGCTATACTTCATCTACACACGCATGATTAAACTGATGAAATGCAAATACTATTAAAACTTATAAGTATTTAAATAAAGAATGATTTTTTGTTTCGAATGATTAATAGACCAGCGACTTAATTCAAAAAAAAACATACCAAAACAATGATGTATATAGATTTATTCATTCATGTATAGTTTTTCAATTCTTAGATTCTAAAGCTCAATGATTAAATTTGTTACATTGAAATTTATTGACAAACCCAAAATGGTCATTTTTAATGCCCGAATTTTTCTACCATGTGTGTTTTTACAATGACTTCAATTTTGATTTAGACTAATTAACTTTATTTATAAAAAAAAACTACTCAATATGCAACATAAAATTATATTCATTCTGATAGTAATTTTCAGCTATTCGAAAATTTATGCGCAACAGATTGGGCATATCACATATACTTATATCGATTCATCGCGAGGAAATAGAGCTATTGAAACCGAAATATATTATCCTGCTCCAATAGCAGGAAATAATATGCCTGTTGCTCCCGGAACATTTCCCCTAATTGCTTTCGGACATGGTTTTGTGATGGATTGGAGTGCTTATCAAAATTTTTGGGAATTGTTGGTATCTGAAGGATATATAGTGGCATTTCCTACCACAGAGGGTTCATTATCACCAAGTCATGGTGAGTTTGGAAAAGATTTGGCATATCTGATTGATCAAATCCGACAGCAAGGTGCAGGCGCAATATTACCGACTTCAAGTATTGGTATCAAATCGGCCATTATGGGCCATTCTATGGGCGGTGGCAGTTCTTTTTTAGCTGCAGAAAATAACACATCCATTCAAACGATGGTTACATTTGCATCCGCTAATACAAACCCCTCTGCTATATCTGCGTCAGCATCAGTAACAGTGCCTACATTGTTATTTAGTGGATTAAATGATTGTGTTACACCGCCTGTTCAGCATCAAGACATCATGTATGACAGTACTACAGCAGGCTTCAAAACTCAAATAAACATTAAAGGTGGTGGACATTGTTTCTTTGCCAATTCGAATTTAAGTTGCTCGTTTGGCGAAGGTACTTGCACACCTATTCCTACCATTAGCCGGGCAGAACAACAATCGGCAACAAACGATTTTCTCAAACTATGGTTAGCTTATTACTTAAAAGATGACTGCCCAAAGGCGCAAGAATTTCAAGATTCATTGATAATAAGTTCAAGAATAAATTTTAGACAAAGCCAATCGATTGCTTGTGCGACTGGACTTCAACAAATACCGAACTTCAAAAATGTTTTAAAAGTTTACCCGAATCCATTTTATGGTAGTATCAGAATTAAGTTGGACAATGAACCTATACATCGCATACAAGTATATAATACGACAATGCAATTGGTTAAGGACTACAATTTAACACAGTCTGATAACAAAGCTAACTTAGATCTTTTTTCACTACCCAATGGGGTTTATTTTATCAAGGTAAACCAACGCTATATTTCAAAAATTTCAAAGGCAGAATAAAGTAAAACCTGTCATGGTTAAGTTAAATTCGTTGTATTTGATCATAGAAATTATATACAAACTAGTTTCTAGCATACCGACTACGCTTTCGATAAAGCCCATTTTTTTGACTTGAATGTATTCTTTATACTAAGGCAATGCCTTTGTGGGATACATGTTCTAAGTTGACTTTTACAACTTTCATTAACTCTGCCAAATAATGAGTTTAACGATAATAATGGATAGCCTTAATTTAGTCACGTCCAAAAAGACGTGATCAAGAGCAAGAAGTAGTCAAATAGAATTGAATAGCTTGGCTCCCAAAAAAAAATATAAAATTAATTCATCACTGAAAAAAATATGTCCGGTTTTTAGAAATCAATAAAATAAATGTACTTTAGCTCAATGGAAAAGTACAACCTACACTTGCTACTCAACCAATCCCCTTTTATTCGCATGTTTGTTCCAATGGCCTTGGGGATTGTGCTATATTTAAAATGGCCTACAACACAATGGTTGTTGCCTTGTGCAATGACTATTTTTTGCATAGTAGCTTACCTCGGATTTTACTATATCAAAGATGCACTTCAACACAAATATGCTTATGCAAAAGGTATTTTGATCACAGTATTGTTTTTTAGTTTGGGTTACACTTTAGCTACATGGCATGCTATACCCTCGTCTGCAGCTTGGTATAAACATCAGCAAGAAAATTATGGCTACGCGGTAGTGCGTATCAATAGCGAACTAGAACCCAAAGCCAAAACCTTTAAAGCAACAGCTGATGTAAAACAACTGACCAATGCCTACACATCTATAGCTACCACTGGAGAAATCATTCTTTATTTTCAAAAAATAGATTCCATACCTGCCTTGGAAGAAGGCGATTATATCTTAGTACGAAATGTATTGAAAGACATACAATCGTCTCAAAACCCAGGCAGTTTTGACTATGGCTCATACTGTAAAACTAAAAATATTTACCAGTCGGCTTATCTCAAATCATCGGATTGGCGCAAACTACCGCAGCATGAAGCTAGTCTTTCAGGATGGTTTGCAAAGGCCAATAGACATACTCGTGGTATCTTAAAACAATACATTACCGATCCTTCGACCTTAGGTATTGCTGAGGCCTTGCTGATTGGCTATCGCAAAGATGTAGATCAAGAAACTTGGCAGGCTTATTCCAATACTGGCATTGTACATATCATTGCTATTTCGGGTTTGCATATGGCTATGGTCTATGCTTCAGCCAGATGGCTGTTGTTGTTGATTCCATTTTTTAAACGTAAAAAAAATATCGCAATCCTATTGGCTTTACTCTTTATGTGGGGCTTTGCAGCACTGACAGGTTTGCCACCTTCGGTAGCTCGTGCAGCAGTTATGTTTACATTTATAGGTGTTGGCGAAATGACCGATCGCACTATCTCTATCTACAACAATTTGGCGGCATCGGCATTTGTATTGCTATGTATCAATCCTACCTGGATTAGCGATGTCGGTTTTCAACTTTCCTATATAGCGCTATTGAGTATTGTTCTTTTTTACGAAAAAATATATCAATGGTTCTATTTTTCATTCAAGCCTTTTGATTTGATTTGGAAATTACTTGCGGGTACATTATCAGCTCAAATACTGACGTTCCCTCTGTGTATTTATTATTTTCATCAATTTCCGATTTTGTTTCTGCTGACCAATCTCATTGCAGTACCAGCAAGTACAATTATACTGTACCTTGAAATTGTTTTGGTATTGTTTAGTTGGTTCACACCCTTGGCAAAGATTTTAGGACAAGTTGTATCATGGTTGATTGTGTGTCTAAACAAAATCGTTTTCCAACTCGGACAATTATCTTTTGCAGTTTGGGATGGACTCGACATTAGTTTCTTTCAATTTGCTGTATTGATGTTGCTAGTGATTTTAACAGCGATATGGTTGATGCATAAAAATGTAAAAATGCTTATGTATAGCATGGTTTTTCTTTGCATATTCACGATTTCGATGTTAGTATCGAAATGGCACTTTGTACATCAGAAAAAAATTATTGTGTATGCTGCCAACAAAACCTCCTATCTCCAATTTGTAGAAGGCCAATCCTATTTTTCGCCCGATGAAAAAATAATATCGCAAGATCCACAACATCAGTTGTACACACAAAAACCTGCTCAAACGGCTTTACACTTAAGAAAAGAAGATACTTCAATAGTAGATTTCAAAACCAAAACAGGCATAGAACTAGCTCAATTCCATGGGGTATCTGTACTTCGATTGCATACCGATCAACTAACTATTGCTACACCAACTATAGTAGATTATTTAATTATCAGTGCTGGGTTTGAAGTTAAAAAACCACTTAACCTAAATAACCTCAAACCCAAACATATCTTACTTGATAGTAGTATTCCATTTTGGAAAACAGAAAAACTAAAAACAGCCTTGGCAGCACACTTTCAAGTTCCGATTCATACGGTATCTGATGATGGTGCATTTATAATGGAATTGTAATGCTTGTTTTGTTTGCAATTCAATTGCATTCTTTCTATCTCCCGCTTTTCGAGATGTTCGTCTCTGTGGCATCTCGTAGTAGAGATAAAATGAGTTCTTTGAACTCATAGTGCACATTCCTGGCTTATATGCGATTTAAAAAACCACCGATATGGATTCGACATTGCAAATGTCAAACAGAGCAATTTAATGACCACCTCGAAGAGTATACGCTGGGCTGTATTCTACTTTTGAGCTGTTGCGTGCTAACTGTCTTGTCCTTTAAGACTAGACGGCTGTCACGACTAGTTTTCACGGACATCTACTATATTAAAATAATGAAATGAAGGTTTAAGTTGAAAAGTTTCAGAGTACTTCTTTTATCTAGCATACGGATCCGGCAGGGTAGATTTCTAATTTATTATCAAATAATTGAGACAATAAATACTATAATTAAAATTTAATACTCGCACTAAATATAAATAATCTAGGGGCTCTATTTTTTACAAAGATTTTATCTTTGTCGGTTAACGTTCTGCTTTTATCAAAATCGAGATACGTTATGATATCTTGAGCTAATAAATCTCTGGCATTAAATTTTAATTCTACTTTATTATCTAAGAATGTTTTAGCTATTTGAAAATCAACTACTGTTCTTTCTTTATCAAAAAACTCAGGCAATATATTACTGCCTGCAACGGCAAGCCTTCTACCAATTCTATTTAGCGACAAGGTAGATGAGATACCAGAACTATCACCTGCATAACTTAAAGCAAAATTTATAATGTATGGTGACTGACCTTGTAATGGACGAGAAGTAATAGAATCTGATGATGCATTACCAACAGTTACCAATGATCTTGTAATTGTGCCATTACCTGACAACGTAAAATTATTAAGAAATGACTTTTCATTTTTTCTAGCAAAAAGAGTTGATAAAAGAACCCTAAATTCAACTTCTGCACCTGAAATGGTTGCAGATTTACTTTGCACATAACGTGCCTCACTTGCATAAAATGATGAAGTAGAAAATTCAATTGGGTTTGTAATTGCTTTATGAAAAGCAGATACAGAAAGCAATTGTGCCCTTCCTGGGAAAATTTCATATCTAACATCGAAATTATTAATACTTGCCCTTTTTAAAGTTGAGTCACCACTAACAAAAAAACCTGAAAGATATTCCGGGAAACCAAAATTTGCTAATTCTCTGAATTCAGGTCTATTTAACGTTTTGCTGTATGACATTCGAATATTAGTTTTTTCAGTTAATGAATAAACTAAATTAGCCGAAGGGCAATAATCTACCTTTGTGTAATTGACATTTATTGCACCTAACCCACGTTGAGCAGCCACTAATTTTTGATTAAAACTTTCCATTCTTACACCATAAATCAATCTAAATTTTTTGTAACGCTGATCGTTCATTAAATATGCATGCAAAACTGAAGAAGATGCATCATATGCAGAATTGGGAACTGTAGCATCATTAACTAATATTGTTGCTTTACCATTAGAAAGCAAACCTAGGTTTTGCGTCAAAAAAATCTGATCATAAGGTAACCTTAGTATTGAATAATCGATTTCATAAGGATTATTTGATGTAGCTTGAGCAAAACCTAATACTCTATTCGTATAATTTCTTTCGCGAGCTAGGTATCCAAATCCCATCTTAAACATATTTTGGCTCCCTTTGAAAAGTGTATATGGTTGCGAAATGTCTAATTTTGCAGTTTTGAGATTTTCTTGAGATCTAGCAGATATCATAGTGCCATGTTGTCCTGGAACGTCAGAAGTTAACTGATTACTATTTGAAATTGCTTGAAATGGTGTACTTCTATCCACTTCACTGTATGCAACTAACCAATTTAATTTTGTTTTAAATTTACCTATTTGGTGGTCACCTAATAGTTGGCTGTTGAAAATTTTATCTGAAACAAAATTTCGAAATATTTCTTGTATTTTGTTAGTTGAGTCTAATGTATATTCTGTATACCCTGCTCGCTTCACTAATGTATTATCAGTGTTTACGCTCAGGTTATTTTTCCAACTTATATTATTTCTATTGTTTATCTTAATACTAACATTGCCCAATGCCGACCAAATTACCTCTTGATTATACACAGAATCAATGAATTTCCTTTCTTGAATAGGAACATAATTTGAATCGTTAATGTTACCACCATTACCATTGTAAGAATTACGTTCTCCTGATACAAATGAATTGCTCCTGTTATAGGTAACTGAAAAGAGCGATGAAATAAGTTCTTTATCTTTTCTTTTTATGTTAAAGCTTTTTACTAATTGTAAGCTCAGATTAGGATCGGTATTTAATTCTTTTATTCCCCACTTGTACTTCCCAAATAATTTTGCATATCCAAGTTTATCTGCTGTTGTTGCATCTATGAAACCTTGTTTATCTGATGGTATTCCGTTTGGCAACACCCGAGTACCATCATCTAGGCCTAACCAATCTCTACTACCTTTCATTTCTGAAACATAGCTTTTTTTGCCAGTTATCAAATTGTTGTAACCTTGGCTTAGTGAAATAATAGTAATTGGTTTAGATGAAGTAGATTTTGTAGTTATTTCAATAATTCCTCCACCAAACTCTGCAGTTTTATCTGGAGTAGCCGTTTTAAAAATAACTAAATTATCGATAATGCCAGACGGAAAAATATCATATGCAAATGCTTTCCTATCACTTTCTGTGCTTGGCAAGGGAGCACCATTTATAAATGATGCATTGTATCTATCATTTAAACCACGTATTACGGCAAATTTATCATTTTGGATACTTGCTCCAGTAACACGTTTTATGACATCACTACTACTTTTATCAGGTGTTTTCTTAATTGTTTCTGCTGAAACACCATCGCTAACAC
>JBILCF010000187.1:0-5342 GCA_044353325.1 Chitinophagaceae bacterium
GTTTTCTATGCGTTTCGTCATGGCGAGGCACGAAGCCATCTATTGCGTGTAGTGTAAGCGCGATTTTTTTTGAAGTTGAGGTTAGAAAATCTTTGTGGTTAGAGACTGCTTTCCACCTGAGGCGGACAGGCGTGCCTCGCAGTGACGCGGTGGTTAGATAAGCGTTATTGTTTTCTATGCGTTTCGTCATGGCGAGGCACGAAGCCATCTATTGCGTGTAGTGTAAGCGCGATTTTTTTTGAAGTTGAGGTTAGAAAATCTTTGTGGTTAGAGACTGCTTCGTGCCTCGCAGTGACGCGGTGGTTAGATAGGCGAGATGGTTTTCTATGCGTTTCGTCATGGCGAGGCACGAAGCCATCTATTGCGTGTAGTGTAAGCGCGATTTTTTTTGAAGTTGAGGTTAGAAAATCTTTGTGGTTAGAGACTGCTTCGTGCCTCACAGTGACGCGGTGGTTAGATAGGCGAGATGGTTAGTAAGGGTTTGTGGTTTAAACCTCACCCTCGGTCCCTCTCCTTAAAGAGACAGCCTCACCCTCAGTCCCTCTCCAAAGGAAAGGGAGGCCTAGACGCTTAGTTGGGTTTACGCATAGAGACTGCTTTCCGCCACGGCGGACAGGCGTGTTTCGCAGTGACGCGGTGGTTAGATAAGCGCGAAGGTTAAATTTACTAAACGCTTAGAGACTGCTTTCCGCCACGGCGGACAGGCGTGCCTCGCAGTGACGGGGTGGTTAGATAGGCGAGATGGTTAGTAATACTAAACGCTTTAGGACTGCTTCGTTCCTCGCAGCGACGAGGTGGTTAGATAAGCGCGATGGTTAAATTCACTAAACGCTTTAGGACTGCTTCGTTCCTCGCAGTGACGAATTCAAGAATATGGTATTTAAATATCTTGCTATTATTTACTTTGTACTAACCACTATTTACTTTATACTCGTTACTATCTACTTTGTACTAACTACTATCTACTTTCTACTCGTTACTATCTACTTTCTACTAATTCCCATCTTATTTGTTAATTTCATAATCCCATTTCATTTGGAGATGCAGTATAAATTTTATACTTTTGCTTTATTGCAAATAGGAAATTTTAATCACTTTGACTGTTGCAATAACCAAACCAAAACCAAATCAAACCAACGCTGTATTGCTATGGATAACAATCAAGAATCAATCGTGATGAATGGGCGGAAGCATTGGTATGCCATATATACCATGCCTCGTACAGAGAAGAAGGTTGAAGCTCGAATGAAATCTCGGGATATGGAGGTTTACCTGCCATTGATACCCACCATACGTGTTTGGAGCGATCGAAAAAAGAAAATAGAAATTCCTTTAATTCCTGGATTTGTTTTTGTCCGAAACACCCCCGAAGCGATTTTTGAGGCTTTGGATGTTGAAGGTGCATTGGGTATAATTCGATATATGGGCAAGCCTGCCAAAATAAGGGATGTGGAAATGAACAATATACGTATCCTGCTTAAAGAACCTGACTTTATCAATGTGTTAGACCAGTCGATTGATTTGACTGATGGCGATGATGTAGAAGTTGTGAATGGACCTTTTATAGGCTTGATAGGTAAGTGTATTCGGATGCAAGGAAAGTTCCGTATGGTGATTGAAGTGGAAGCACTTAAAAGTGTGATAGAGGTGAATGTACCTTTGGCTTTTTTGCAACCGAGCTTACACAAAGATAAACACCTACATAAACAAGCTGCTTGTATGGGCGCAGCCTAAAAGAATGAAGCATATGCTAGGCCTTTCCAGATTAGTAATGGCATGGCATTAGCCCATATGACGTTGCAGGATAAATGCAATATCAAGAATGAAAAATAGATTCAAGCATGGCTTGATTTTTGTTAAGTAGTTCGAAGAATTAAAAGGGTTTGCACATGGATTATGTGACTGACCTCGGCGAAGCCATTTTTAAAAGTAAGTTTGGTATGAAATTTGAGCTACCTAAACTTGTGAAACTCACAAACACTTACGTATTTACAATAAAATAATACCAATGAGGATGATAAAAATGAGATTTACAGCCGTTTTAAAAATAATTGCTTAAATTTGCAATGTTTTTAATTGCTTGATTGCGAAGAATGTATAAAATTCCAATAAACTACATGAACACTTTGAATACGAATACTATGAAAAAATTGACATTCTTGGCTGCAATAACAGTCTTTAGTGCATTCAGCACTTTTGCCCAAAAAAATATGAGCATGCACCTCCGCGAAATTGGTGTAAACATGGGTTACTCTGCTTATTTAGGCGATTTGCAACCCAAAACCTTTACCCATTCCCAACCTGGTGGTTCCTTTGGTTTGAACTTCAGACAATATTTCTCAGACCGTATTTCTGCTAAGGCATTTTTAAACCATGCCCGTATACAAGCAAGCGATTATAAAAGTGGGAGTTATGATTTGTATAATTACCGTAATTTGAGTTTCAGAAACGATTTGAAAGAACTTGGGTTTCAAGCTGAAATAGCCTTGTTTCGCTATGACAAAACAAACCCTTACAACGACGAAAAACGCAAATACTTCAACTTTACACCCTATGCATTTGTTGGCGTAAATGGATTTTACTCTAATCCAAAAGCTTTTTACAAAGATCAATGGGTAGAATTGCAACCTTTGACTACGGAAAATGTAACCTATAGCAAATTTGGTATGGCTATACCATTTGGTTTGGGCTTTAAATATCAATATAAATCAAACATTGCTGTTGGTTTGGAATTTGGTATGCGCAAAACTTTTACTGATTACCTTGATGATGTGAGTGATAAATACCCAGATATGGTAGCATTGTTGATTGATAAAAACCAACTCGCTGTAGATTTATCTTGGAGAGCAGATGAAAAAAACAGTAAGCCAAAAAACTATTTACCCGCAGAAGGTACAAAACGTGGCGATCCAAGCAATAAAGATTGGTATTTGCTCACACAGTTTACAATCCAGTATTGCATTGGAAAATAATTAATACAACAGATGCAGGATAATCCTATTTATATATAAATAAATCCCCTACATTATTTTCATATAGCATAATTTTTAAATTAGTATAGTTTATTTATTTGTTTTTGGTCTATTAGCCTACTCGCTTAGTACAACACCAAAATCAACACATATGAAACACGTATTCTTCGCCATTGGACTCTTGGCTAGCGTCCATGGTATGGCCCAGCAGGCTAAAACAACACCAACCAAAACCTCTAAAGAAAGTAAGCCTTACGACAAAGTACCCAAAGCTGTTCCTTTAGCTTTTTCTTGGTCCAATACAGAACTCGGTTTTTCTATTGGTAGCATAACCTATTGGGGTGACTTGCAAAGTCGAAATATAACATGGAGCCAATCGCAAATAGGCGGAGGATTAATGGTTAGAAATACTTTACATCCCAACTTTGCCGTAAGAGCAGGTATTAATTTTGGCACAATCCAAGCGAGCGATGCTGAAGCTAAAGATATAGATAGATTGAGACGTAATTTGAGCTTTCGTTCCCGTATTGTAGAGTATGGGGTCAGCGGTGAATTTTTGCTACCTATTCGTCGGAAAATTGCGAGCGAAGACAAAACAAGCACTAATACTCGATATGCACCTATAGTACCATATGCAGTAGCTGGTTTGCATCTTTTTCATTTTAATCCACAGGCAGAGTATAAGGGTACTTGGTACGATCTTAAACCTTTGAATACAGAAGGGCAAAATCTCAACCGCCCCAAAGCCAAAGATTACAATTTAACTCAAGTATCTTTACCGCTTGGCGTAGGTGTTAAATTTCAATTGAGTCAACGCACCAATATTGCTGTTGAATTAGGTGCTCGCAAAACCTTCACCGATTATTTGGACGATGTGAGTACTTCATATCCTGACTTGGCAGCTCAACAGTTGGCCAATGGAGACCTTGGCTACAAACTCTCATGGCGTGGCAATGAAATAGATGGACGTGAAACCAAAGTGGTACCTGAGGGTACTCGTAGAGGTAATGCTGACAACAATGACTGGTATTTTATGAGTACAATGAGTTTAAGGGTGAAATTGGGAAAATAAAGTTTATAAACAAAACAAATTAGGTATTGAAAATATTGGTAACTGGAGCAGCAGGCTTTATTGGTATGCACGTATCCAAAAAGCTTTCTGAAGATGGATATGATGTGATTGGTATTGATAATATAAATTCGTATTATGAAACTAGTCTGAAGTATGGTCGATTGAGTACTTTAGGTATTAAAAAAGAAGATATTTTTTATAATAAAGAAATTCAAGGTCAACGTAATTTTAGATTTTTTGAACTTGACTTGACCGATGCAGGAAGTTTGATGGCATTGTTTGCGTATCAAAAATTTGATGTCATTATAAATTTAGCAGCACAAGCTGGAGTAAGATATTCGATTTCAAATCCTAAAGATTATATAGAATCCAATATTATTGGATTTTTTAATTTATTAGAATGTTGTAGATCATTTCCTGTAAAACATTTAATCTTTGCATCGAGCTCTTCAGTATATGGCAATAGCCATGATGTGCCATTTCAAACTAGCCAAAATACAGACAAGCCTATTTCGTTATATGCAGCTACAAAAAAAACGAACGAATTGCTAGCTTATAACTACGCACACTTATTTGCAATTCCAACTACGGGTCTTCGTTTTTTTACAGTGTATGGGCCATGGGGACGACCCGACATGGCCTACTTTAGTTTTACTAAAAATATATTGGAAGATAAACCTATTCAGTTATTTAATAATGGCTTGTTGAAAAGAGATTTTACTTATGTAGAGGATATTGTAGAAGCCATTGTGCGACTCCTAGATAAGTCTCCTATTAAAACGGATGAGGAACCTCCCTATCAGTTGTTTAATATTGGCAATCAGCAACCTGTAGATGTAATACGTTTTGTACAAACCATTGAAAAGATATTGGATAAAAAAGCTACTATTATCAACAAACCCATGCAAGCAGGTGATGTAACTATTACTTATTCAGATACAAGTGATTTAGAAAAGCTAATAGATTTTAAACCTAACACTGAGTTAGAGCTAGGGTTGAAACATTTTGTGGATTGGTATAAGAAATTTTATAAATAATATAGAAAATAAATTAAAAAAGTGCTAAACTGAAAATATGAAAATCATAAAAAAATTAAGAAAAGCTTTGAAATGTATTTTTTTTGATATTAAATTTAGGATAATTTCAAAAAAAAATAGACCTAACATACTTGAAAAAAGTTTATTTATTGATTGTGGCTCTAATGTGGGGCAAGGATATACTTATTTTAAACAATTTTTTATTCCTAAATATTTTGATGCAGTATTAATTGAGCCAAATCCTAATTGCATAAAAATTGC
>JBILCF010000188.1:0-5280 GCA_044353325.1 Chitinophagaceae bacterium
GTATGCACCTTGTGCAAGACATCCTGTGTAAATTTGTTCTATTTGCATTGTTATTGTTTTTTGTTGCACAAATATCGTTTGAGTTATTTTTTTCAAATGCTACTTTAGTCACTTAAATGGTAGTGCGTTTACAAAACCCTTTAAAATCAAGCTTTATTGGTGGTATAAAGGTTATCTATACTATATTTTGAATCATACGAAAGTACATTTTTTATAGCTTCAATTAGTAATTCTTTTTCACTGACAATCAACATTTCATTCATAGCTGTATTGATACTTACATGTTTTACACCCTGTATTGCTTCGATCAGTTTACTTGCTGTTTCAACGCAATCCATACAAGTAAAACCACTTAGTTTGTATAGCCCTACATGTACAGATGAATTCTTCATTAAATTGACAAACAATTCAGACTCATGTCTTGGCTTAACCGAATTGATGCAACAAGCCATGGTTTTAAATTCAAATGCTGTTTGAAACAATTGTTCGTATTCTGTTTGACTACCACCAAATGGTGGTCCACTTTCAAAACTACGATTAAACATCACACCTGCTATTCGGCCGCCGTCGTTCAACAAGCTATGCATTTTCCATACATAGCGCTGACGCATAGATGGTGGCAATGCACAAAAAAAGGTTTGTTCTATGATAAGATCATACTTTTCTTCATGATCAAAAAAATTGCCTTGTATTATATGAATATTTGCTTGACCTGAAAAATGATGCTGGAGTTTTTGAACCACAGTTGGTGCTATATCAATCACCGTGATAGAAGTAAATCCTTGTTGAAGTAAATATTCGGCCTCATACGCATTGCCTGCTCCAGGTATTAATATTCTTATAGACTTGTCTTTGAGTTGATCTATGTAAGATTTAATAGGTGGCGATACTTGTCCCAAATCCCAACCTGTTGCATTCGCTTGATACTGTTGATCCCAATAGTGTTGGTCAAGTGGTTTTTCGCAACTGACAACACAACAACTCAAATCATTCTGCTCTTGATTCATATTTGAAATTATTTAAGTAGTGTTTCTTTGATGATGATGTAAATACCCATAACCAATACAAACCAACCAAAACCAACTTTCAATTTTGCACCGGGAATTTTTTTAGATAGCATGATGCCAATTATAATTCCTATTACTGCCGAAAACGTAAAGCCAGTCAACAAAGTCCAGTCGATGACTTCGCTGCCTTGCAAATCGCCAATAAATCCAATCAAGGATTTTGCTGCAATAATAAACAATGAGGTTCCTACTGCAAGCTTCATTGGCATACGTGCAAGCAATACAAGCGCTGGTATAATCAAAAATCCACCACCTGCACCTACTAAACCTGTAAGTATACCCACTATAGTTCCTTCTAGCAAAATCATAGGATAATTATACTGAATCGGATCTCCATCTTCGGCTTCTTTCTTCTTCGAAGGACGTATCATGGATATCGAAGCCATAATCATTACTACTGCAAACAATAGCATCAATGCAATGGGTTTAGTCACAGCAAAACTACCAACACTAAATAACGTATCGGGTATAAAAGGTACCAACCATTTTCGAGTAGCAAATACTGCTGCTATAGATGGTGCGCCAAATATTAAAACTGTTTTAAAATCTACTTTTTTAAGTATTGCATTCTGAATACCACCTACCAAAGCTGTAGTGCCGACTATAAACAAAGAATATGCTGTAGCCAATACCGGCTCTACACTCATAATATACACCAAGATGGGAACAGTCAATATAGAACCACCACTTCCTATTAATCCCAATGAAATCCCGACCAATACGGCCAATATATATCCTAGTACTTGCATTTAAAATTGATTTAGCCTGCAAAAATGCACTAATTTAAGAAAGAGTTACGTGACTTTTATGACATAAGCATAAGTTTATCCCAATTTAGTGTTGGTCTACTAAAGAAAATAGGTGCTAACATAGGCTTATTTAGCTTTTTCTGAAAGAAAAAAAATCTGTGTAATCAGAGTAATTTGTGGCTAAAAAAAACCGTGTAATTTGAGTTATCTGTAGTTGAAAAAAATCTGTGGAATCTGAGAAATCTGTGGCTGAAAAAAATGAAGCAGAGCTTCAAATTATTTAAACCAAATTCGATGTTCAATTTAATATAAAAATTGGTAGACAGCTTTTGATTCCTTAAACTTAGATAGAATTATTTTTTAACTTTCATTTTCACAACATTATCATCCAAGTTCAGTCCTATACCCAAAGTTATTAATCGCACATCGTTGGCTGGTACACCCGATTTTGCTCCAAAAAAATCATTGAGATAATAATGTCCGGTAAATGATAATCCTTTGTAAGCAAAACCTGCAAACACTGAAGTAAACAACATACTTGCTTTATCGCTAAAAAATTCATTGGCTTTGTGCAACTTATCGTTGTTGTTAAAATGCTTCCACTTATAATTAAAAGCCAAGGCTGCATCAGCACCAGCTTTGAACATCAATTTGTGATCATTAGAATATAACTTAATACCCACAGGCACACCTATAGTATATACTCGATGTTTGTATTTTGAAGAGTCGTTGATTTGTTGAATCACACCGATATTTTTAAGATGAATTCCTGTAAACGGTCTAAAATTTTTGGAAGCATGATAATTTAAATCCGTTCCTGTATTGAAAAAAAACGAATATCGTGGTATGTTCGATACATTGCCTACTTTAGCTCCACTAAATTGAGCAAACTGCACTATACTTCCTTCCACGCCTGAACTGTACGAAAACTTTTTCTTTTTCACAGGTGCATCATTGGGAGTATTTTGAGCTTGAAGTGTTTGTCCTAACAAAAACATTCCACAGAGTAAACTAAACGTATATTTCATATTTCAAATTTTTCAACAAATGTAGAGAAACAAATTCAAAGCATAAATAAAGTCCTCATTTTATTCGATTCAAGCGAATCCTGCTTATTTTTGCCACCTTATTTAAAAAATTATGTTACAACTACAGGTTTTGCGTACCCAACGCGACGCAGTCATCGAACGATTAAGAGTAAAAAACGTTGCCGACCTTACGCTTGTCGATACCATATTAACGATCGATGAAGAACGTCGAAAAATTCAATCCGAAAATGAAGATTTTTTAAATAAAATCAATATCGCCTCCAAAGAAATTGGGAAATTAATGGCCGCTGGTCAAAAAGAGGAAGCTGAACAATTGAAAGCTAATGTGGCTTCTTACAAAGAGTCAACCAAAGTATTGGGCGACAAATTAGCAGACCTTGAAAAACAACAGCACGATACCCTTGTCCTTTTGCCCAACTTACCACACGCATCCGTTCCATTGGGCAAAACACCCGAAGACAACGAAGTCGTGCGTATGGGCAATGACATACCTAACTTACCTGAGTCGGCTTTACCGCATTGGGATTTGGCCAAAAAGTACAACCTCATCGATTTTGAATTAGGCACCAAAATTACAGGTGCTGGATTTCCAGTATATATCAACAAAGGCGCTCGCTTACAACGTGCTTTGATCAATTATTTTTTAGATTACAATACTAAAGCAGGCTATACCGAATACCAACCACCTCATATGGTCAACACTGCTTCGGCTTATGGTACAGGACAGTTGCCCGACAAAGAAGGACAAATGTACCATGCTACCGTAGACGATTTTTATTTAATCCCTACTGCTGAAGTTCCAGTTACCAATATATACCGCGACGAAATTGTCAAAGAAAACGATCTTCCTATCAAAATGACCGCATACACACCATGTTTCAGACGCGAAGCAGGCAGCTACGGCAAAGACGTACGTGGACTCAATCGTTTGCACCAATTCGACAAAGTCGAAATCGTCCAATTTTCATTGCCCGAACATTCTTACACTGCACTCGAAGGTATGGTATTGCATGTCGAAGCTTTATTGCAATCAATGAATATGCCTTATCGCATCCTCAGACTATGTGGTGGCGATATGAGTTTTGCATCTGCCCTTACCTACGACTTCGAAGTGTATAGTGCAGCCCAAAAACGTTGGCTCGAAGTGAGTTCCGTATCCAACTTCGAAACCTTCCAAACCAACCGAATGAAAATTCGATACAAAAACACCGATGGCAAAACCCAATTGTTGCATTCCCTAAACGGATCCTCACTCGCCTTGCCACGTATCGTAGCTTGTCTGCTCGAAAACAATCAAACCGAGCAAGGTATACAAATACCCAAAGTCTTATTACCGTATTTAGGTATGGATATGATTAACTAAATTAGTTTACATCTGAAATGTCAACTCCATTGAGTTGGGGATACAGATTTTTTTGGAGCCAAGCTATGTACTTCAATTTGACTACGTCTCGCTACTTTTCTCGTCTTTAGGAACGAGAAAAGATCGAGGCTATCCATCATCGTCTTCTACTTTATTGAGCTGATGAAATACCTTGTCTTTGCTGTTCAATTGGATTTATCTATCTTCGATTGAATACAACTTTTTTTTTGACCTGACCTAATTCTTGCAAAACCAGCTGACAAAAAAATGTACTTATCATAAAATCAGACAACAACAACTATTATTTTTACACTTGATATTTAGTTAAATATGGATAAAGTAAAATGCATTCACTGCGAGACAGACAATTCGATAAATTCAAAATATTGCATGCGTTGTGGTTATGAATTACCCATGGTCATCACTGAAATTCCAACAGAAAAAATGACTCAAACGACAACTGACAAAAGAAAAATATCTTTTAAAACTTTAATAGGTATTGCTATTGGCTTTGGGACAATTGTTATAATTCAACAATTATTCTTCAACAAACCTTCCTACGAAAAAGCCATGATGGAAATAGCTAGTGAATTGAATAAAACCTGCCCAGTTATGGTTGATGCTGAAACTCGGCTTGACAATACAGTTGCCTTGCCCGACAATGTTTTTCAATATAATTATACACTAGTAAATATGGAAAAATCTTCCGTTGACACGATGGCAATAAAAAACTTTCTCGTTCCTACAGTTAAAAACTTCGTCAAGACAAATCCTCAAATGAAATATCAGCGAGACCATAAAACAACCTTAAATTACTATTATAAAGATCGAGTCGGACTATATTTATTTCTCATTTCAATCACACCTGACCAATACGAATAGCCAAAGACAAAACAAGTTACATATCTACATTGTTAAAACATAAAAAACCTACTCGCATTTATAGAAGATGATGGGTTAATGGACAAAATAGTTGGTAAAATTCTATGAAACTCTTATTGGTATTAGCTTTGCGGAAATGAAAAGTCATGAATAAAAAAACTGCTTTTTCT
>JBILCF010000057.1:0-15126 GCA_044353325.1 Chitinophagaceae bacterium
TAAAAAAAAGCATATATTTAGTTTAGCATAAGTCTTTCAATAAGCATCGTTTTGTGAAATATCCTATTTATTAATTATTAATGCCATTTAAATGTATGTGACCTCGAAGGGATCCGAAATTTATATAGGCTTTTTTTTACGGATATATTTATACTTTATTTAGAAAAATATTAAAATGGAATGCTTAGAATTTCAATCATTCTTATACTTTTTTGAAATGTTTGAGGTTTCATTCGTATAAGAACAGATATTTTCAGATATTGCAATATATTTAGGTGAATGGGAATATTGATTTTTATACTTGTGGTGTTGTTTTTATGCTATGCCGTCTTGATTCTTTTTTACAGATCGGGATGGATGCACCTCAACGAATTTTTGCTCAACAAAGGTTACGAACCCAAAACCAAAGTGAGCATCATTATCCCTGCTCGGAATGAGGATCAGTTTATTGGCCAATTGTTGTCGGATATTTTAAAACAATATTATCCATCGCAGCTCATGGAAATCATCGTGGTAGATGACCATTCTACTGATCGTACCCGCGACATCGTTACGTCTTTTGAGCAGGTCAAGTATATCGATTTGTCGTTACATACGGGAAGTCAAATCCTCAACTCTTACAAGAAGAAAGCCATCGAAACGGCGATATTGCAAAGTAGTGGTCAACTCATTATCACCACCGATGCCGACTGTCGCATGGGTGCGTATTGGTTGTTGAGCCTTGTTAGCTACTACGAAATGTACAAGTATAAGTTTATTGCAGCTCCTGTAGATTTTTCGAGCGATCGTTCTTTGTTTCAGTCGTTTCAATCATTGGATTTTATGTCTATGCAAGGCATTACAGGTGCTGTGGCTTATACCCGCAGCGGTACTATGTGCAATGGTGCCAACCTTGCCTACACACGCCAAGCGTTTGATGCAGTGGGCGGTTTTAGTGGCATAGACCATATCGCTAGTGGTGATGATATGCTATTAATGTACAAAATAGAACAGCGTTTTCCGAACAAAACTGGCTATATCAAATGCAAAGAAGCTATAGTAACCACAGCGCCTATGCCAGATGCAAGAGCTTTTTTTAATCAGCGCATTCGATGGGCATCTAAGGCTACTCATTTTAAGGATAAACGTATTATAGCCGTATTGGCATTGGTGTATTTGTATAATCTGTCGTTTGTAGCCTTGCTGTTGGTTGGTGTATTCGAGCCAAGTTTGTGGTTGGTATTGGTCTTAGCTTTATTGGCCAAAATAGTATTGGAGCTTAGTATTTTAAAACCTGTCAGTCGTTTTTTCAAAAAAGAAAATGAATTGTATTGGTTTCCTATCTTGCAATGCATTCATATACCATACATCGTTTTATCTGGATTTTTGGGTCAGTTTGGCTCCTATCAGTGGAAACAACGGAGTGTAAAATAAAAGTAAGCATGGCAGTAAAAGATACATCACGATTTTGGAAAAGATTAAAACGAAGTAAAGCATCGTTTGTATCTATCGTGTTTATTGTGTTAATGATACTTGTGGCGGTATTCGCATACTCGCTTTCGCCAGATGATAGCTCGAATGCCAATACAATGGTACTGGAGATAGCGACCAAACAACCTGGATTTTCTTGTTTGTTTATCCAAAATACAAAACATACTAAGATACAAGACCAATCCATGTGGGACTATTTAGCCAATGGAAAACCTTCGGGTGCTGAATTGATACCCATTACATCTTTTCGTATCAAAAAAGATACTTTGTATGCAAACCGATTTGTAGATGATGAAGTAACTGAGCCTTTAAAATTTGCTTTGCAGGATATCATGCCAAATTATCCTGCGGAAAAAGCCAATGCCGAGAAGCAACTGATAGTTCGAAAAACATTTTGGCTAGGTACAGACCGATATGGGCGAGACATGCTTTCAAGGTTGTTGTTGGGTACGAGAGTGAGTTTGGCTGTAGGATTTATAGCAGTGATTATTTCGATTTTTCTGGGTGTCATGTTTGGTGCCGTGAGTGGCTATTTTGGCGGATTTGCTGATCAGCTCATTACATGGTTGATCAATGTGATATGGGCTATACCCACCTTGCTTTTGGTCTTTGCTATTACGTTTGCCTTGGGCAAAGGATTTTGGCAAATATTTATAGCAGTCGGCCTTACCATGTGGGTTGGTACTGCGCGATTGATTCGTGGACAAGTAATGTCCATCAAAGAATTGGAATACATACAAGCTGCTAAAGTGATGGGTTTTTCTTCTACAAGAATTATACTAAAACATATATTGCCAAACGTACTTGGACCTACGATAGTGATGGCTGCAAGCAATTTTGCAACTGCAATTTTAATCGAAGCGGGATTGAGTTTTTTGGGTATTGGTGTACAACCGCCAGTATCATCGTGGGGGTTGATGATCAAAGAAAACTATAACTTCATCATCACCAACAGACCCATGTTGGCCATTGTACCTGGTATAGCCATTATGCTGATTGTATTGGCTTTTAATATCTTGGGCAATGCCTTGCGTGATGCCTTGGATGTAAAAGGAAGTTGAGATATAACTTACTGTCTTAAATCTTTGGGTATACGATATTCAATATTATAAACAGGTTGATAATATCGCTTGCCTTTGTGGCGATACATAATAATGGCATCGCTGTAAAATTCAAATGGCGCTTTAAAGTTGCGAGCTGCTTCGCTAGAATCGATTTTGTAATAAAAATTTCTGTATAAATTTTTATTGACTTTGAGCAAATAGCGTCCAACTTTTTTTGCAGTATCTACTTTGTAGTTGGTCTCCATCGAATACACATCGCAAGGGACTGGCGTAGCGCCAAACCATACCGAGTCGATGATGATATTTGCAACATTGGTTTGAAGGTTTAATTCAAATACATTACCAATGATTCGCACACCACCTTTTTGATTGGAATAAAAACCTGAAAGGTATTTGATGTGTTCAGTTTTAGGTTTTGATTTGGATTTACGTTTCTTTTGTTGTGCAAACAAAAGAGTCGTCATCAACACAAGTGGTAGAATTACAAATAGTATTTTTTTCATAAAGAAAGTATTTTTGAAGTGAGCTCCTTGAGCAATGTATGGCTGTTGTTTGCTGATCCTATACCTATAGATTTAAGATTAAACTCTTGTATAATAAATATAGCTTGAACGGTTTGTTGCAAGCTATAAGTGTTAGCGTATTGTCTGTACGAAGAGATAAAAAAGGGGGCAATTTTAAGTAAAGATGCTATGTCTTTATCAGACATATTTTTAGCATAATGAAAGGCATACAATTTTTTAAATTCGGCATATAGCATAGCGGCTATAACGACTAATGGATTGTTCTTAGGATTAGCAATATAGTAATTGACAATACGAAAGGATTTTTCTACGTCGCGTTGCATCATCATTTTAGGATATTCAAATACATTGTATTCTTTGCTGATACCGATATATTGTTCAATAAGATCTGCACTTATTTCTTGTCCTGCCGTGATATTGATTACTACTTTTTCCAATTCATTGACAATTTTTTGCAAATCGTTGCCTAAATAGGTAGCCAATAATGCTGCATTGCTAGCATTAATTTTGAGTTGATGCGTTTGACAGTAGTTTAAAATCCAGGTAGGTAATTTATCCTCACGAAGTTTTTCGAAGTTGATATGCACACCATGTTTTTTGATAGATTTAAGCACACTTGAACGGCCATCTATTTTTTTATACTTATGAGCTATCACCAATATTGTAGTAAGTGAAGGTTGTTGGGTATATCGTTCAAGTTCAGTAAAATTTTTGAGTTGCGATGCTTCTTTCAGTATCACAACGCGCCTTTCGGCAAATGCAGGATAGCTTCGACAAGCATTGACGACATCGGTCCAAGTGCTGTCCTTGCCATATAATATGGTTAAATTAAAATCTTTTTCGTGGGGCTGTAAAACTTGTTGCTCGAATGCATCGACCAAAACATCAATATAATAGGGTTCTTCACCGTCAAAGGCATAAATAGGTTTTAGTGTACCACGTTTAATATCTTCTAATATGTTCGTTACATTTTCCATTAATCAATATACGTTAATTCATCTTCATTTAAAAGGTTCATGCCATTGAGTCGCATCAATATTTGACCTACGGTTACAATATCTCTGTTGCAATAATTTACAATACGTTCCAAATCATTTTCTTGCCAATATACGCGAGCTACATCACTACCATCGATATCGCCTTTAGGACTTTCGATATTCAATACGGTGGAGAGCAAATCGACAGAGGTAAAATTTTTGTACTCGCCAAATTTCCAAAATTGCAGGGTATCAAGCATAGGATTTTCCCATGGTTTTTTGTTTTGCAAATCGGCTATGATATCGGGTAAGTTCATTTGATTGATAAACGATCGTCTGCAAATATAAGGGATATCAAACTCACGGATGTTGTGACCACAAAATTGTTTTAAAGGAGCTTTGAAAAACTTATTGCATACAACTTTGAAGTCCTCGAGTATTACCTTCTCGTCATGATTAGCGAGAGTTTTGATTTTGAGGGTATAGGCGGATTTTGATTTGACAAAATACCCGAGTCCAATGCAAATTATTTTGCCAAATTCGGCATAAATGCCTGCTCGTTCGGCAAATGTCGCATCAGTTTTAGGGTTTTGATTGTCTATCAAAAGGGACTTCTTGTCCCATAGTCGTTGCATCTTTTCAGGCAACTGGTCGTAGGATTTGACCATAGGTACTGTTTCGATGTCAATTAAGAGTAGGTTTTCAGGCTTAAACATGTAGGTTTTGTTAAAAGATAAATATAATAACAAAACTTTACACAATCAATTAAGGAAACATTTTTTATGTCACTACCTTTGTTTTCTGAATAAATAATATCCATGGAAAACAACACCAACGAACCCCGCAAAGGCTTTAACACCAATATCCTTTATATTGGTATCATAGCTGTATTGGCCGCAGTATCAATATACTTATTTGTGACCAAAAACAAAACTGAAACTCAAAACGAAGAATTGACTACGCAGGTAGAAACAACCACAACGGATTTGGGCGAACTCGAAACCGAATACAATGCTGCATTGGCTAGACTCGATGAAATGAAAAGTGAGAGTGTGCAAATGGATAGCTTACTGAATAGCAAAAACGACGAAGTAGAGTCGCTTAAATCGCGAATCAAGACAATTTTGAGCGATAAAAACGCTACTAAATCTCAATTAGCTGAGGCCAACAAATTGATCAATGAATTGAAAACAAAAATGAATTCTTATCAAGAACAAATTATAGCTTTAAAACAAGAAAATGTCCAATTGACAGAAGATAAGAAAAACTTGATTGAAGAAAAGAATCAGGTCATTAATGAAAAAAATGCTTTAACTGAAGATAAAAAAGTACTTGAAAAGACCGTTGAAGTTGGATCAGTATTGCGTGCAAGCGGGATAAAAATGGATGTCATCAATATGAAGAAAAACTTGCTAGGTCAGGAAAAAGAAAAAGGAACAGAAAAAGCCAACAAAGCCGATTTAATTCGTATTTCATTTGATTTAGATGATAATCGTATCAGCGAAAGCGGCGAAAAAATTATCTATATATGTGTCTATGGTCCAGATGGGAAAGTAGCTGGCAATTCATCGTTTAAAATGACA
Source organism: Chitinophagaceae bacterium (assembly GCA_044353325.1). Taxonomy (GTDB): domain Bacteria; phylum Bacteroidota; class Bacteroidia; order Chitinophagales; family Chitinophagaceae; genus OLB11. The sequence goes on from JBILCF010000057.1 coordinate 5,619, forward strand.
GACGGAGGCGAAAAAAAATATTCTGTAGCTAAAACAGTGCCTTACAAACAAGGTGAAAAAGTACATGGAGTATCTACAGAATGGAAGCCTATCTCTGATTTTACCAGAGGGAATTACAAAGTTGAAATCTACCATATGGGTTATAAAATAGGAGGTGAAAACGTAACTTTAAAATAAGAATATACATGAATATAAGCATAGCAATAGGTTGCGATCATGCAGGCGTTGAATATAAGCAGGCAATTGTAGCACACTTATCTCAACAAGGTTATACTATTATAGACAAAGGAACCAACACCCTAGATAGTGTAGACTATCCTGATTATGCACACCCGGTTGCAGAAGCTGTAGAACAAGGTCAAGCCAACATGGGTGTGTTAATCTGTGGAAGTGCCAATGGAGTTTGTATTACAGCCAATAAACACCAAGGTATTCGAGCAGCATTGTGTTGGAAAAACGAAATCGCTGCATTGGCTCGTCAACACAATGATGCCAATATTATTTGTTTGCCAGCACGATTTATTTCGATAGAAGAAAGCTTAGAGTTCACAGATACGTTTTTGACTACAGCATTTGAAGGCGGACGGCATCAAAATCGAGTCAATAAAATTTCGTGTTAAGTTAAGATATATTCAACTTCAGTTGTTCTGGAAGGCATGTAAATGTTTTTCGATGATGAATGGTCATGCCATGCTCTCGAATGGCTTGTCGATGGACTTTGGTTGGATATCCTTTATTTTGACGCCATAAATAGGCTGGAAATTTTTTATCCAATTTCAACATATAATCATCTCTATAAGTTTTTGCTAAAATACTAGCAGCGGCAATGGATGCATATTTTCCATCGCCTTTGATGATACAATTGTGCGGTATATTAGGATAGGGCACAAATCTATTGCCATCTATCAAGAGTTGTTGAGGTTTTTTTATCAATTGGTCCACAGCGATATGCATAGCTTTAAAAGAAGCTTTTAAAATATTAATCTGATCTATTTCTTTAGGACTAACCATTGCTACCGCAAAAGCCAATGCTTGTTCTTCTATAATTGGACGAAGTATTTCGCGCGATTTTTCGCTCAATTGTTTGGAATCGTTGAGCAATGGATGATAAAAATCTATAGGTAAAATAACCGCTGCTGCACAAACTGGTCCTGCCAAACAACCTCTTCCGGCTTCATCGCAGCCGGCTTCTATTAAATTGATATCCAAATACGGTGCTAACACAAATGATGCAGTTTAAAGTGCCAAGATACAATTGGTAGAGAATATCTATCATAGAAAATGAAAATTTAAATTCATCAAAAGGCAATCATTTACAACCTAAATTTGCACCCAATTATGAAACAATCGAACAAACTTATAGGTCAATGGTTGATGTTGGGCGTTGTGATGTTAATCATTCAAGTCTTATTGGGCGGTATTACTCGACTTACAGGTTCTGGTTTGTCTATAACAGAGTGGAAACCTATTTTAGGCGCATTGCCGCCATTGAATGAAAGCGATTGGCTAAAGGCATTTGAGCAATACAAGCAAATAGCTCAATTTAAATTTATGAATCAGGATTTTACCTTAGGTGATTTTAAATTTATTTATTTCTGGGAATGGTTTCATCGCAATTGGGCGCGTTTTATTGGTGTAGCTTTTTTAATCCCTTTTATTTATTTTTTATACAAAAAAATGATAACAAAGGAAATGGTACCGAAGCTCATTGGATTGTTTTTGTTGGGTATAGCACAAGGTTTAATCGGATGGATCATGGTAGCTAGTGGATTAAACGATGAAAATCTCTATGTGAGTCATATTCGATTGGCTGTACATTTTATTTCTGCCTTAGTACTTATTGCATTTACGTATTGGTTTGCATTGAGTCTGTTAGTCAAAACAGAAGATCGTATAGAGGATGCAGGACTCCGAAAGATGACAATTGCTATTATTGCTTTATTGTTTGTACAACTGGTTTACGGTGCTTTTATGGCGGGTTTGAAAGCGGCTACGGTGGCACCGACATGGCCAAGTATCAATGGTGATTATTTCCCTGCTGCACTTGGTACGCAAAGCTGGATCAATCATCCAATTAATATCCATTTTGTGCATCGAATGCTAGCATATATACTCGTTTTTGTGATTATCTATTGGTATTTGAAAGCTATCAAAAACGTAAAATCAGCATATTTTAATCGATTTAAATGGATTCCTTTGGGATTGGTTATCATTCAACTTGTGTTAGGCATCAGTACAGTACTATTTTCAACACAAATAGCAAGAAATAGTTTTGGTCAATTTGAATGGTCAGCGCAGTTGCATCAAATTGTTGCAATGCTATTAGTGATGAGTTTTGTTTGGGTATTATTTGTTTTGAAGCGAAAAGGGGTTTAAATGACCTTTTTTCTGGCATTTGTAGAAATAAATAGGTCATTTGATAAGAACTTATTCACAAGATTCATAATTTTACGTAAATTTAGGCTTTCAAATTCATTTCAGATCATGCGTATAGTCATTACTTTTTTGGTCACATTATTTTTAACAGGTATTTTTTCTACCTCAGAAGCACAGCCTGTTCCACCAAATTGTCCTCCTGCGTTTTCGGCTGGTTATCAAATCGTTGGTGATTCTATATCGTTTTGCCAAGATGGTGTAAACCTTCAATTAATAGCAAGTTCTACGTTGAAATCGACAGATTCATACGCAGTTGATCCTATTCCATACAACCCTTACCCATGGGTAGGTGCCAATACTTTGTTTGTTGGACAAGACGATATTTGGAGTGGAGTTATACCTTTACCTTTTCCATTTTGTTTCTTTGGTCAAAAGTATAATTCTGTCGTAATCGGTGCTAATGGTCAAGTTGGATTCGATATTACACAAGCTACATTGGGTAATGCTTGGGCATCAGCTACTTGGTTAGCACCAACAGCTTTACCTCCTACGTCCTTTTTTCCAAATGGTGCTATGGATAACACTATAATGGCTCCATATCATGATGTTGATCCGAGTGTACCCTTTGCAGGTAAAAATATTACTTGGGATATTTATGGAACAGCACCTTGCCGTTATATGGTCATTTCATGGGATAGCGTACCCATGTTTTCGTGCAATAATTTGTTAGCATCACAGCAAATTGTATTATTTGAATCAACTTATTTAATCGATATTAATATCAAAGAAAAAACCCTGTGTTCAAATTGGAATTCTGGAGTTGCTCATGAGGGTATACAAAATGCAAATGGAACATCAGCATTTATGGTACCGGGTAGAAATGGCACCCAATGGACTGCAACAAACGACAGCTATCGATTTACACCAGCTGGTTTGAGTGCTTCAAATGTAACTTACGTATGGAAAGAAGTCCCAAGTGGAATTGTATTAGGAACAGGACCAACTTTATCTTTTTTCCCTCCTACGAATACTAAAGTGACAGTAGATATGACTGTTATAACCGATTGTGATACCATTTTTGCTGCACTTCGTGATACTATTGATTTGATTGTAACTGGTCAAGTTACAGCAGGATTTACCTATGATGTTCGTTTAGGATGTGAGGAAGATACTGTTATTTTTACGAATACAAGTGTTAGCTCAGGTGGGGGAATTCCGTTTTATGTGTGGGATTTTGGAGATGGAGTTAGTTCCTCTACTAGCAGTCCAATGCATGTATATACAACACAAAATCAATATACGGTTCGTCTTATTGCAAACGATAATGGCTGTATAGATACTTTAGAAGCAACTATAGATTTGAGGCATCCTATTAATGCTTATTTTATAGCAAGTAGTCAAGATCTCTCCGCGACTCCACCAGTCGTTCATATAGATTCTGCTTGTTTAGGTACTCCAATGAATGTCGATGCTATAGGCGTACCAGGGAGTCCTATTTATTCATCTTACCCATTGAGTGCTATAACGTTTGAGTGGAATTGGGGAGATGGGACACCTTTGGAAAATTCGGGAACTTCACCTACAGCTGCACATGTTTATGCAAATCCAGGTATATATTCCATTTTGCTTACAATTACCGATACGCTTGGATGTATAGATACGTTTAGGCATTCAGTATATATCGATACACCACCATTTATTGATTTTGCAGCTTCTGATTATGAAGTATGCGTTGGCGATCCGGTATTTTTTACTGACACCATGGTAGCAAATACATTATCATTTGAATGGGATTTTGGCGATTCCAAAAAATTAATTGATGTTCATCATCCTACACATACTTGGTCTACGCCTGGTATTTATACGGTTACCTTGGTCGGTGATTATAGAATTTGCGATACTATGATTGTCTCTAGAGTGATCACAGTAAATCCTTATCCTACAGTCAATTTAGGTCCAGATTCGTCAATTTGTCCTGGACTAACTGGAGCTTTGGTTTTGACCAATTTAAACCCAACTACAAGTCCAACACAGCCTATAACTTATGCATGGCATTCAGGAGAAACTTCACCTTCAATTACAGTTTCTGAGTCTGGTCGTTATTGGCTCAAAGAATCTATTGGGGAATGTAGTACAACGGATAGCATTTGGATTAAACGGGATTGTTATCTCAATATTCCTAACTCATTCTCACCAGGTGGTGATGGCTTAAATGATTACTTTTTACCGCGCGAAATTTTGAGTTGTGGTTTAAAAACATTTAAAATGAATATCTATAATCGTTGGGGCGAAAACATCTTTTCTACTACAAGTATAGATGGTAGAGGATGGGACGGAAAATACAACGGTGTGCCACAGCCTATGGGTGTTTATGTGTATATCATTGAAGTTGAGTTCAATAATAACATGCGTAAAGTATTCCAAGGCAATGTGACTTTGGTTCGTTAAACAAGTTTTTTTCCTATTTTTCAACGTTTTAGTCGTATTTTTCGTCTCTATTACGATTAATAGCCTTTTTTATGCAACAAATTTCACTTCGAAGCCAACTTTTGGTTTTGATACTCACATTGTCTAGTTCTGTTTTAAAAGCAGATCTCAAGAAACAAGTATTGAATTACGTCCCTACTCAGAATCAATGGGATGAAGCAGTACGATTCAAGACAGATATTCAAACTGGTCATATTTATTTTGCTAATAATTTCTTCAGATATGTCTATTACGATGGTCTTGATATAGAAGCCGTACATCATACCAAAGAGGATAGCTATTTTGATGCTTATAAAACCAAGATTGATTGTTATGCTTATGACTTGACTTTTGTCAATGCCAATCCAAAACCAAAGGTTTCGACATTTGATAAACGAAGTTTTTATCATAATTATTTTTTAGGCAATGATGCAAAAAAATGGGCTGGAAATGTACCTGTTTTTGGTGCTATTGTCTATGAAAATATGTTTCCAGGTATCGATGTAAAAGCATATTCTGAACAAACATCGTTTAAGTATGATGTGATAGTTCATCCATCAGGCAGTATTGCTTCGTTGAAATTGAAATATAAAGGCGTAACGCCTAAATTATTACCGAATGGTAATATTCAAATTCCTTTAGGTTTTAATACCATATATGAAACAGCGCCATATACTTATCAAATTATTAATGGTCAAAAGGTTACTGTGCCATCATCGTTTGTACTTTCGAATGAAGGAGAACTCAGTTTTAATTTCCCAAAGGGTTACAACAAAAATGTGGATTTGATTATAGATCCAACCCTTGTGTTTGCAACATACAGTGCTTCGACTGGTATGACATTTGGGTTTAGTGCAACGTACGACAATGCAGGCAGTTTGTACGCTGGTGGAGAATGTTTTGCAGTAGGCTGGCCTTCTACTGTAGGCGCTTTTCAATTGGCGTATGCAGGAGGAGTAGATGCTGGATTAAACAAGTATACACCCAATGGAAATGCATTAGTTTATTCAACTTATTATGGTGGCAGTGGTTCAGATTTACCGAATAATATGGTTGTAAACGGAAATAATGAATTGGCAATTACAGGTTCAACAAGTTCACCTAATTTGCCTACAACACCAGGTTGTTATGATAACACTATTAATGGTACTTCGGATGCATATGTAGCTCGATTTAATTCTACAGGGACAGCCCTTATTGGAGCAACTTTTATAGGCGGAAGTGGTGTAGAGGCTCAAAATAGTTTTGCGCTAAGTCCTAACTACGGTGATGGAAACCGTGGAGAAATATTTTATGATAACAACAATGACATTCTAGTAGCAGGTAGTACTTCGTCTACCGATTTTCCAACAACTCCTGGTGCATATCAAACAGTTTCTGGAGGTAGTCAGGATGGCATGTTTTTTAAAGTCGATGGTACTTGCTCTAATTTGATTTTTAGTACTTATTTGGGCGGAACAGGTGATGATGCTGCTTTTTCGGTAGGAAAAAATAATGCAGGAAGTTGGGTGTTGTGTGGTGGTACAACGAGTGCCAATTTTCCGACAACTGCTGGGACAGTTACACCAACTGCACAAGGTGGTACTGATGGCTTTGTTTGTGTATTAAACAACACGGCATCAACATTGCTGCAATCAAGTTTTATAGGAACCTCAAGTTACGATCATGCGTTTAAAGTGCAAGTAGATCCTAACGATACAATATATGTATGTGGTCAAACAGAAGGTGCAACATTTCCTGTTTCGCCAGGAGTATATAATGTGCCTAACAGTACCATTTATTTTCAAAAGTTAACACCAGATTTGTCCTCAATGGTGTTGTCTACAAGGATAGGACAAACAACGAATTTAGTACCTACTGCGTTCTTAAAAGATAATTGCGGGAATGTTTATTTTTCAGGATTTCAGGCTGGACAAACATTAGCGCTAACACCCAATGCGCATCAAAGTACACCCGGTGGATTTTGGTTGGCTGTGTTAACTGGCGATTTTACACAACTCGTTTATGCAACTTATATGGGTGCAGCTGGCGATCACGTTGATGGTGGAACCAGTCGTTTTGATCCTCAAGGGATTGTTTATCAATCGGTTTGTACTGCAAGTGCTTCGCAATATCAATCTCCAGGTTGTTGGTCTCCAACTAACATGGTCAATAGCTGGGATGTAGCTAGTTTCAAATTTGATTTTGAACTTTCAGGAGTTATAGCCTCATTGACTATAAGTCCAAATGATTCTGGATGCGCTCCTCACACTGTAAATTTTACCAATACTTCTGTTGCGGGTTTAAATTATTTATGGGATTTTGGTGATGGTAATACATCAAATTTAGCTTCTCCAACACATACGTTTACGACTGCTGGAACTTATACTGTTGCATTGTATGCATACAATCCAAATGGATGTATTAATGAAGATACTGCTTATACTACAATCAAGGTTATAGCCAGTGTAGATGCTGGTTTTTCTTACAATAAAGTATTGGATTGCGTAGATGATACTGTTCATTTTACCTTAAACAATCAAAACCAATCTGCTAATGTGTTGTTTAATTGGGATTTTGGCGATGGAAGCGGTAGTTCGTTACCTAATCCTTCGCACACTTATGTAAATCAAGGTATATATACTGTAACTTGCTTTGCTAGCAATGGATTTTGTTTTGATACCACTCAAACTATTATTGATTTGAACCATCCGATTAATGCTTATTTTTTAGCGAATAGCCAAGATGTTACAGCAAATCCACCCGTTGTTTATGTCGATTCTGCATGTTTGGGAGTACCAATGAATGTGGATGCAACTGGAATACCAGGAAGTCCAATATATTCTTCATACCCTTTAAATGCAATTACGTTTGAATGGAACTGGGGAGATGGTACGCCGTTGGAAAATTCAGGTACATCGCCAACAACTGCACATGTTTATGCTAATCCAGGTTTGTACACAATTTTATTGACCATAACAGATACTCTAGGTTGTATTGATACCTTCTCGCGTTTAGTTTATATTGACACGCCACCTTTTGTAGATTTTACAGTATCAGATGATAATATTTGTGTAGGTGATCCTGTTTTTTTTACGGATACAGTAGCGCCAATGACCTTGTATTTTGAATGGGATTTCGGTGATTCGAAAAAATTAGTTGATGTACATAACCCTACTCATATATGGGATAAACCCAATACATATACAGTAACATTGACTGGAAACTATAGAATATGTAAACCAATGGTAGTAACTAAGTTAATTACTGTTAACGGCTATCCAACCGTTAATTTAGGCGCTGACACTTCTATTTGTCCAGGATTGACTGGTGCATTAGTCCTTACAAATCTGAATGCAAGCATGAATCCTCCAGGAACTGTCGTTTCACTCTGGAGTACTGGTGAAACATCATCTTCCTTAACAGCTTCAGAATCTGGTCGATATTGGCTCAAAGAATCTATCGGCGAATGTAGTACAACAGATAGTATATGGATTAAACGCGATTGTTACCTCAATATACCCAATTCATTTTCACCTGGTGGTGATGGCTTAAACGACTACTTTTTACCTCGCGAACTTTTAAGTAGTGGGCTTAAAACATTCAAAATGAATATTTACAACCGTTGGGGAGAAAATATATTCTCAACTACAAGTATAGACGGTAGGGGCTGGGATGGAAAGTACAATGGTGTTCCTCAACCTCTGGGTGTTTATGTATATGTGATAGAAGTTGAATTTGTCAACAATGTACGCAAAAACTATAGTGGTAATGTTACATTAATTCGCTAATTCGAATTTTTACATACATTTTTGTAACGCTATAATTTATTTTTGAATCAAATTTTTCCTTTAAATGAAGTACTATTGTACTGATGAAAATTCTATTTCTTTTCGTTAGTATATTTTACTTTACAACTTCTGCTTTTGTACAATTCGATTTTAATCTTATTGAATCCCGTCTTCAAATGTTGTCAAACGACACGTCGTATCGACATGCCAATATCAGTTTGACAATTTTGGATGTAGCCACAGGTAAAAAGCTGTTTGGTAAAAATGAAAATTTACCATTAGCTCCTGCTTCAACATTAAAAACTTTTACAACAGCTTCTGCCTTGAAATTGTTGGGTGAGCAATTTAGATATGAAACCAAAATACAGTTCCAAGGAAGCATAAATAATGGTATTGGAGAAGGTATTGTGAAAATCTATGCATGTGGAGATCCTAGTTTTGGTAGCGATCGATTTGAAGAAACGAAACCAGAATTAATCAAACAAAAAATTGCAGAAGGTCTTCGTAAATTAGGTATTGAAAAAATAAAAGGCAGTGTACAGATTATAAAAAATATCTATTCCGATAAAGGGATTAATTCGGGATGGCTGGATGAGGATATTGGGAATTATTATGGTGCTGGAATCTATCCGCTCAATTGGAAAGAAAATAAATTTGAACTTAATTTAGTGCCTACAGCTACTTCATTTGAAGTCAGTAGTACCAATGCAGGTTATGATGTTAAAAAAGATTTTTGTATAGAATTGAAACACAAAGAGGGTGCTACAACGGAAGAAGCGTATGCATTCGTTGAAAAAGATAAAACTTGTAAATATGTAATTAGGGGTGTATTGTCAAATACTGAAAAAGTAAACAACATGCAATTAGCAAGACTATATCCTGATCAAGATTTTCAA
>JBILCF010000058.1:0-15050 GCA_044353325.1 Chitinophagaceae bacterium
ATTTACTCGCAACGATTTTAACTCTATTTCATTAGACTCAGCTTCGCGAAGATTTAATTTTACAAGTACAAATAAATTATTGCAAGTACAAAATGTTTGTATGAATGGCGCGTCACCATTTACATACATATGGCCAGAATATTTAGTCAAAATGAATGGTAGCACGTTATATACATTTGGTTGCGATCCATATCCAGGTTACTCTAGTTTACAGTTTGTAGTCATTGATACCTTAACAGGCAAGCCATGGTTAAATACCAGACCAGATCCAAATATAGCAATGGGGAAATATGGTAGCTTCGATCCATGTCGTATTACCAATGCTGGCATTAAAGAAGATCCATTTTTTGAATTTAGTTTTTTAAGTCCAACTTCTAGAAAGTTAGCGATGGATTTTATTGATTCGATTCCTTCAGGCTATTATGTTATGATTCAACCACGCCTTTGTGTGGGGAGTGGATGTGGTACAGTCAATACAACATTTGTACGTCATTGGAAAGCCGATACAGCTACCTTAGGCTCAAATGTTTCCTTGTATCATAAAATGAAAAATATGGGCTTCACAACGATAGACTCTTTATATAGAAATAGACCCATGATTTTATGGACGAAAAAGAACGAACCCAATAGTGTAAAACAATATGTTGGAGCTGATGCAACAGTCAAATTGTATGGCGAATTTGATTATAAAATTTTAACTACAAATGCTAACATCGAAACACCAAAAATAGGACCTGCTAATAGTTGGACAGAGTTTAAACGCAATCTATTCACGCAAGATTTGGGTATAGGTGATACGACTCGTTTTATGATTTACGGTGTTAAGAATGCAAATGAAGATGTATTATTAGCTACTGTGAAAAATGATACAAGCTTAGCGTTTATAGATGCCGATTTATATCCATATCTTAAAGTGGTTGTCAATTATTCAGATGTCAATAATAGAACACCTGAGCAGCTTAACTATTGGAGAATATTGTTTGTAACGAAACCAGAAGCAGCTTTAAATCCTGCTGCGTTGTATACAGTTGAAAATACAATTCAGCCTGAAGTGAAGAAAATTAGATTTGCCATCGAAAACTTGACCGATATGCCAATGGATAGTATGTTGATATCATTTTCAATTTATGATCGTTTTAATACTAAAATCAGCACAGTTACAAAACGATATAAACCATTGCCAAGTTCGGATACGATTCAAATCGAATATAATTTAAGTACAGAGAATTTATATTCAAATATGAAATTTGAAATTGAAGTGAATCCACTGAATGATCAAATTGAGCAATTTCATCCAAACAATTTTGGCTTAAGAACTTTATCATTGTTAGATCCAACCTTACCATTGCCGGTTACGTTAAGTTCATTTGATGTTATCGAAGCTGATTGTTCTACTAAGTTAACTTGGACGACTTCGGATGAAATTAATTTCTCACATTATGTTATCGAGCGTAAACAAGGAAATGCATTTCTTCCAATAGCAAGTTTACCAGCTGTTCTAAGTGATATGTCTTCTCAATCTTACACATATACTGATGAACGTCCTAATCCTGCTATTTATTCATATCGATTAAAAATGGTAGACGTTGATTCTAAATTTGCCATTAGTCCAACAAAATCTTTACGAATCAGTTGCAATGAAAACTATGCTGGTATTCAGCTATATCCCAATCCGGCTATATCATTTGCAAACTTGATGCTTAAGAATGATCAAGAACGTTTTTATACCATTCAAATACTGAATGCTATTGGTCAAATTCTGTATACAACTACGATTGAAATTGTGAACGAAACAAAAGTAATCAGTCTGCCAGTTGCAAACCTTCCATCAGGTATCTACTCCATTATGATTACAGATGATGGGAATGAGCATAAAGTGATTAAAATGACCAAAGAATAGGTTTCGAATAATCTGATATTACTCGGAGGTTGTATCTTTACGGCATGCAATCTATTTTATTCCACAACCTTATTGACGTTCACCAAAAGCGAATTTACCCTGCAGTAATTACCATTGAAGGAAGTAGAATTGTTTCAATTGAAGAAACAACACAACCTTGTTCGAATTTTATATTGCCAGGCCTGATTGATGCACATGTACATATCGAAAGTTCGATGTTGATACCATCAGAGTTTGCACGCTTAGCTGTAAAGCATGGTACTGTCGCTACGGTAAGCGACCCGCATGAAATAGCCAATGTATGTGGTATTGAAGGTGTTGAATACATGCTAAAGAATGCTGCGAAAGTGCCTTTTAAATTTCATTTTGGAGCGCCATCTTGTGTGCCTGCAACTAGTTTTGAAACAGCAGGTGCAACTATTGATTCCAAGGGTGTAGAGCAATTGCTTCAACGAGACGATATTTATTATTTGAGTGAAATGATGAATTATCCGGGCGTTTTGTATAACGATGCAGAGGTGATGAAAAAAATTGCAATAGCGCATCTGTATAAGAAACCAGTCGATGGCCATTCACCTGGATTACGTGGCGAACAAGCTCAAGCATACATTAAAGCAGGCATCAGCACTGACCACGAATGCGTCACTAAAGAAGAGGCTTTGGACAAACTTCAGTTTGGAATGAAAATTTTGATTAGAGAGGGCAGTGCGGCTAAAAACTTTGATGCATTGATTGACTTGTTGAAGGATCATGCAGATAACATGATGTTTTGTTGTGATGACAAACATCCCGATGAATTGGAATTGCATCATATCAATAATCATGTCAAACGAGCTTTAGATTTAGGTATTGATTTGTTTGATATATTGCAAGCGGCATGTGTCAATCCGGTAGATCATTACAAGCTCAATGTAGGTTTATTGCGAAAAGGGGATGCTGCTGACTTTATTGTCATTGATTCTGTTGAAGAGTTTATCATTTTAAAAACGGTTATTGATGGAGAAATTGTTTTTCAAGACAACAAAGTTTTCATTGATTCCATTGAAGAATCTTGCATCAATAATTTTTCGTGTGCGTTAAAGCATAGTACAGATTTTGAAATACGAATAGATGGTATTCCAGAATATATCAATGTTATTGAAGCATTGGATGGTCAGTTGATTACGAAAACAATTCAATGTAAACCAACCATTCAAGATAATTGCATCGTTTCGAATATAGCCGAAGATGTACTTAAAATAGTTGTTGTAAATCGATATCAGCAAGCACCCATTGCGAAAGCCTTTATACGAAATGTAGGACTCAAACAAGGTGCTGTAGCATCTACCGTAGCACATGATAGTCATAATATTATTTGTGTGGGCGTCGATGATGAGTCGATGTGTCAGGCTGTCAATGCATTAATTCAAACGCAAGGTGGTATTGTTGTGCATTCAATTGATCAGCAATTTGTTATGCCTTTGCCAGTAGCAGGATTAATGAGTAATGATAAAGCAGAACATGTTGCAGCAAAATATGCTGAACTTGATTTGCAAGCAAAAAAACTTGGTAGCACATTAAAAGCCCCATTTATGACCTTATCTTTTATGGCACTATTGGTCATTCCTCAGTTAAAACTCAGCGATAAAGGATTGTTTGATGGAGAAAAATTTCAATTTGTAGATTTGTATTAATTTTGGAAGCATGAAAAAGGTATTGTTGTTAATTTTATTGTTCATCTCATTTTATTCTTTTGCCCAATTACCTGAAACTATTGTGTATTTGTTTCAAGTGCAAAAAAGTCCTAAAGGATATCGTGTGCATTCGCCAAAAATTATTTCTAAAACTAATGGCTACAATAATCAACCCAATTTTTCGATGGATGGTCAATGGTTATTTTACGTGAGTTCGATGGATACCGTAAATACTGAAATTTATAAATATGATTTAGCGAAGCATAAATCAAAACGATTGACTCGAACAAAGGAGCCTGAGTATTCACCTCGCTATACTCCTGATATGGAACGTATTTCGTGTGTGAAAGTTGAAAAGGATAAAACAACACAACATTTTTATTCTTACAACTTAAAAGGGAAAAAGCCCCAATTGTTTTTACCAGATCTTACATCAATTGGTTATTATGAATGGATTAGTCAAAATGAATTTTTGTCGTTTGAATTGCCTGAACCGTTTTATTTGGTGAAACATAATCTCGTTCACAAAACAGCGGATACAATAGATTCAAATATTGGTCGAACATTTTATAGTCTCCGATCTAAAGGGAAAATGGTGTATGTCGATAAATCAGATTCACTACATTGGAAAATTAGAATCATTGCCAAAGAAAACCTAGCACGGATTAAAAAAGGGCCTAAGGTAGAAAATCCTATATTGACTGAAACATTACCTAGCGAAGAAGATTATTGCTTTATGCAAGATGGTAGCATTTTAATGGGACATGAAGGTAAAATTTACATGAAGAAAAATCCTTTTCGTTATCCTGATTCTACTTGGGATGAATTTGCTGATTTAAATTCCTTCGGTATTCGACAGTTTTATCGAATCGTTTTATCGCCAGACAATTCTCAATTAGCTCTTGTAGTTTATAAGGGGAAAAAACCTTAGTTTTTAAAATCAAGCACTGTATTGAAACGATAAGTGCTATGTGGTTGAGTACTGATTCCAATTTGAGTATATGACTCTGTCAAACAAATAATTCGATGACCTAAGGATGATACATCTTCATCTATGAGTAAATTTAATACAATGTCTTTTGCTTGTGTTGACCCGTATTCACAGCATTCACCATTGAAAGTTTGTTTGCAGGTTGACACTTGTCTATCATGCCCTACGTAACCTTTTTCGCCACTTGTTTTAGCATGACAGAATGCACTCTCGTAACATGCTTTAGATGGTTTTAAAGGCGAAGGAATCGATTTCATCGTCATCATTGTTTTGTACAATGATTTTTCATTTTCTGTTTGAGGATTTTTTAAATAAAAATACAAATACCATTTTGGATACATACGAGCAATATTCAATTGTTGAATGACAGCTTGTTCTTGTTTGGTCATATATTCACAAGGAAAAGTAATTCGAGTATGAAACCAAACATCAGCAGAATCCTTTTGGATACCCGTCAAAGGAGTTATTAATGTTAATGTTTTTTGAGGTGTTGGTTTGGTTGTTTGTGGTGTTGTTAGATTTGTTGTTTTAGGTGTTGTCTTGGGTTTAGATTTAATAGGTTGAGCTATAAGCGTGTTAGCCAATAGAATTAATATACAAAGGAAATTGTACTTCATAGTATTGAAACGATGCGTTAGGGCAGTTTGGTATAACATCCTTGTTAATTTATAAACACCCAATGAAACCCAAATCGCAACATTGCATTTTGCGCGGCATAGCCATTGAAATTAATGTTGTTGCGCGTATAAAATTGTTGAAGTTCATCAAAAGCTATTGTAGCTCGATAGCGTTTGACTTTAAAGTTAAAAAAGCAAGACAGTTGTGGTGTATTTAAAATGGTATAATTCTGTTGCGCAGCAAAACCAAATAAATAAGGGTTGTATTGATCAGTATAAAATCCAGTATTGTATCGGGCTTCTATGCCTGTCGCTACTTGTAATTTCTTTTTGAAAATATAGTTTTCATAGGATAATGTATGTCTTGAGGTCCAAACCGGAACATGTATTGCAGGGTTTGAAGGCAAGCCTTGTAAGGCAATATGGTTGTATAAATGAAAGTGGTTTAAGGCTATTTCTTTGTTGAGTTGTACTTGTACCAAAGGTAATATTTTGCTGTATTGTTTTGCGGTCAATGTATTGTTTTCAAAATAGATGTAATTGCCAATAGTATAGTAATTTAAATCAATTGAAGTTTTTCTATAGGCATTGATGTATTTCAAATATACTTGTGTAATTGTTTGCTTGTTTAATGAAGTGGAAGCCAAATAGTAGTTGGATTGTAAATGAGTTTGCATGTAGGTTGGGGATTGAATACTAAATCGTAAGCCTGTTCTAATTTGACCATATTTTTCAGAAAAATTCAAACCTGTTTGAAGATTGATTAAAGTATTTCCAATGGCATTTCCAGTAAAATAAAATTTCAGTGAGCCATTATACATCCATTCGCCAGAATTCTGAGCAGATTTTTGAATGTTTGCAAAGACATAATTATTTACATAGGTTTCCTTAAATCCATAATTGTTTGGCGACTCGAGTTCTACAGCATATCCAGCTTCAGCTTGACATAATTTTCCTCTAAAATAAATGTCACCTGTCAACGAAAAAGCATTCCCAACTTGACCAAGAAGATACTTAGATTCAAGCGAATCACCAACCACCAAAGGCAATTCAAGTTGGGTCGTATCGGGATTTAAATTTTTGAATCGATAAAAACTGTAGTTGGCATAGAAACGGTGCTTGATGCCAAAATAGGGTTTAAATGTGTATTTTTTTTCTGTACTATCTTCTGATAAAATACTGTCTGCTTTTCCTATGAAGTACTGTTGTTGAAGGTTAAGAGATAGGTTTCGATAATAATTTGTAACTGCAGAACGATTGATTCCTTCGTAGCTGTTGATTGTATTGACTGGGACTAAACGCTTATCATTATAATTGGCGTCTGACAAAAAACGTTCGTCCACTATACCCAAGTTTTCATCTTGTTGAATTTTATTGTACAACAACGCCGCCCTGGCTTCGTAGCGTAAGTTTGTCGATTTATATTGTGTATTGAGCGTCAGATGATCGTGATTTGTTCGTTGTAATTTGTAATAACCAGGCGAACCTATTTTTTGATATTCAACAGCTATATTCCAACTTGGTGTTATATTTTGAGTATGCAATAGCTTGATCATTTGTTCTTGCTTCCCACCAATTCTAAAATACAAATCAGTATATGGTCGAGTTGTATTGTAGAACTTAAGACTGTCCCAATTTTTTAAATAAGGTCTAATGCTTCGAATACCCAATTGAAGGCCTGGGTTTAAGTCGGGTGAAAAGTAAAGACTATTAGTCGCTGAAGCCAAATTGCCCAAATCCACGTCCCAAATCGACACAAGTGGATTTCGATGCAAAAGGGAAATCGATGTGTCAGGTTGTATACGATTAGTGTCATTGGACCTAGTAAAGCTTATCTGAATTTTATCATCTGTGGTGACTTGTAATTTAGAATTAGAATCCGAAATTATTTTTTGGTCACTTGACATTGTATTGCCAACAGGATTATTCGAAAATATTTGAGCACGACTCATCGATGCCACAAATAGCAGCGGAATGCAAATAACTAAAAAACGATAAAATTGAATTGTATAGTAAAACAAGCGTATAGAATAATCCTCAAAAATACACACTCCAACTTACAATTGTCCTAATAATTCCTTAAAGATAAAAGCCATTTTTGGTGCCGCGGCATTTGCAGCTTCCAAAACTTCCTCATGTGTAATTTCATTCATCTCTTCGCGGATACCTAAATCCGTTACCACGCTCATTCCAAAAACTTTCATATCCATATGTCTGGCTACGATTACCTCCGGCACCGTACTCATACCTACTGTATCTCCACCTATTACATGCAAAAATTTATATTCAGCTTTGGTTTCAAATGTTGGTCCTTGTAAGCCTATATAGACACCTTCGTGTAAGGTAATTTGTTGTTTAGCAGCTATTGCTTTTGCTTTTTCGATCAAATCCAAAGCATAAGGTTCAGTCATATCAGGAAATCGCGGACCTATTTGTTCATTGTTACGACCACGCAATGGATGTTCTGGAAATAGATTAATATGATCATTGATGATCATCAAATCCCCAACTTTAAAGTTGATATTCATACCGCCAGCTGCATTTGAAACCATCAGTAATTCTGCACCAAGCATCTTCATAATACGAACAGGAAAAGTCACTTCTTGCATCGAATACCCCTCGTAATAATGAAATCGACCGCTCAACATTACAACATCTTTGCCATTCAATTGACCAAACAAGAGTTTTCCACCATGACCTTTAACCGTGCTAACGGGAAAGTTTGGAATCTCTTCATAGCTTAAAGATGTTTCTATCGTTAACTCATCGACCAAGCCACCTAAGCCACTGCCCAATATGATGCCCGCTGTGGGTTTACAAGTTGTTTTAGATTGGATAAATTGAACGGTTTCGTTGAGTTTGTCAAGATTGATATTTTCCATGCTGCAAACCTACTAATTTTTTTTCAATCATAAACGTTGGTTGGGTGAACCCTAGCGATACAAACCTTAAAATTGTAAAAAATAATCTTTAGGTAATCTTGCATGTAAATTTTATCAAGCTAAAATAATTGTACATTCGCAGTCATCGTTGAATAAGTTATAATTATATTATTATCATGAGAAAACTACCACATGCAATATCGGCTGAAGACGCTGTCAAGCAAATTAAATCTGGAGATCGAGTTTTTGTACAAGGCAGTGCTGCCACACCTATGGTATTGACGAAGGCATTAGGGCAACGAGCAGCTGAATTGACTCAAGTTGAAATTGTTTCGCTGACGACCTTGGGAGAATTGAATTTGCTGAATGATAGTTATCCAAACAGTTTTTATTTTAATTCGTTGTTTGTTTCGGCTAATACACGCGAAGCGGTAAACGATAATCGAGGGGATTATATTCCCGTTTTTTTGAGTGAAATACCTCGCTTGTTCAATCAAAAAGTCCTCATATTGGATGTGGCTTTGGTACATGTTTCGCCACCCGATAAGCATGGATTTTGTTCGCTTGGTGTGTCTGTCGATATAACAAAGGCAGCCGTTCGCAATTCAAAACATGTTATTGCTCAAGTCAATCCAAGAATGCCTCGTACTTTGGGCGATGGCGTGATACACATTAGCGAATTTAATGCGATAGTTGAGGTCAATGAAGCGCTACCCGAAGTTGATTATCAATCAAAAATTTCTGAGGTCGATATCCAAATTGGTAAACATTGTGCATCAATAATTGAAGATGGCTCTACTTTACAAATGGGTATTGGTGCTATTCCAGATGCCGTTATGAATGAATTGTCTTCGCACAAAGACCTAGGTGTACATACTGAAATGTTTTCAAATGGTGTGATTGAATTGGTGAAGCGAGGGATAATTACAAATCGGTACAAGAAAAAACACCGACAAAAAAATGTCAGCACATTTGCCATAGGCTCCAAAGCTTTGTATGATTTTATAGACGATCATCCAGAATTTGAATTTTTAGAATCTGACTATGTCAATGATGCATACATTATTGCGAAAAATCCTAAAGTAGTCGCTATTAATTCAGCCATTGAAATTGATATCACTGGTCAAGTTTGCGCTGATTCAATTGGTACCTATCAGTATTCTGGTGTTGGAGGTCAAATGGATTTTATACGTGGTGCCAATTTATCACCTGGCGGAAAACCTATTATCGCACTTTCGAGTACGACTAGTAGAGGGGAGTCTAAAATAGTACCATTCTTAAAACCAGGTGCCGGCGTTGTCACGACTCGTGCACATGTACATTATGTTATAACTGAATATGGTATAGCTTATTTGTTTGGAAAAAATTTAAAGCAACGAGCTTATGCATTAATTGATATTGCTCATCCTATTCATAGAGAAAAATTAGAGCGTGAAGCGTTTGCTCGATTTGGGCCTAGAGGATAGTTTCTATTGATATTTATTCATCTTTCATAAATGTTGAAATTGAGATTACTTGAATTTGAAATTTAATTAGAATAGATTAAAATTAAAAAGCCAAAACGATTATCGTTTTGGCTTTTTAATTTGTATGTTATTTAATGCAGTTGATTACCAACTCATATCGTCTTTCTTTTTAAATCTCGGTTTGCTAGATCGGTCACTTGATGACGAACTGGGCTTACTCGAGGTGAATGTTCTTTTTTTACGATCGCCAAATGATGAACCGCCTTCTGAAGCACGTCCTTCATTTGATCGAACTCTGTCGCTAAATGGTTTTGGTTTAAAGCTTCTGCTTCCAGCGCCTCCGCCTTGACCGCCTTGTCCGTCCGCTTTGTCTATGCGTACTTCACGACCATTATGATCTACATTTTTAAACCCGTCTAAGATACGCTCAGCACTTTTGGCATCTGTTTCAAAAAATGAAAATACACCACCCATGTCGATATCTTTAATGTTGTGTCCGCTTACTTTTGAATGTTGGAAAATCAATTCTCTCATTTCATCATAACGAAGATTATCTTTTTTACCTAAATTGATAAACAAACGAGTTGTAGACTCACCACCAGCAAATCGGTCTCTGCGGCTTGAACTATCTCCGCGATCTCTACGGTCGCCTCTATCGCTGCTGCGTCGGTCAATTCTGTCACTATTACGCTCACTTCCTCTACGTTCGCTACGATCTGATTTCGAATTTTCGTTGATATTTAAATCCGAATTAATCATATAGTTATTATCCAATTTGCCAAATTCTTTGGCCAAAATACGATTGACTAATTCTTCTTTTTCCATTTCCATCAAAGGTGAAATCCACTCGTCTAACAAGACCATATCATTGTCTTCTTTGTAATCAAATTCAACAAAGTCTTTGACGTAATTTTGTACACGACGTGCTATGATTTCTTCACCTTTAGGTATCATGTATTTTTCAAATTTGATACCTGCCATTTTTTCGATTTGGTGTAATTTGTAAGCTTCACGAATATGCAACAATGCAATTGAGATACCTGTTTTACCAGCACGAGCAGTACGACCACTTCTATGTGTATAGTTTTCAATATCATCTGGTAAGTGATAATGTATAACGTGTGTAATATCGTTTACATCAATTCCACGTGCAGCCACATCGGTTGCGCAAAGGATTTTGATGGTACGTTTACGAAATTTACCCATAACCTTATCACGTTGTTGTTGAGACAAATCGCCATGTAAGCAATCTGCATTGTAACCAGCTTTCATGATTGCATCAGCAATTTCTTGTGTTTCGATACGAGTAGTGCAAAAGATAATACCAAAAAAATCATCGTTGAAATCAATGATACGTTTCAATGCAGCTAATTTATCTTTAGCTTGTACAACAGCGTATTGGTGTGTAATAGAGGTTGATGCTGAATTCTTTTTACCAGAACTTACTTCAACATTTTCTTTTAAATATTTGCTAGCAATTGTTCTAATTTCTCTAGGCATTGTTGCGCTAAATAAACCCGTAATTTTTTCTTCTGGTGTGTTGGATAGGATAGATTCCATATCTTCTTGGAAGCCCATATTCAACATTTCATCAGCTTCGTCTAATACAACTGTTTCTACTTGATCTAATTTAACTGCTTTGCGATCGATCAAATCAATCAATCGGCCTGGCGTTGCTACAATAATGTGAGCGCCAGAGCGAAGACTTCGGATTTGTTCTGAAATGCTACTACCGCCATATACTGCAACGATTTTTACACCTTGCATGTGTTTGCTATAGTTTTTCAAATCGTTTGTGATTTGCATACAAAGTTCACGTGTTGGTGAAATAATAAGGGCTTGTGTGTATTTGCCCATTGTATCCAAATTGTGAAGAATAGGTAGTCCAAAAGCAGCTGTTTTACCAGTTCCTGTTTGAGCTAAAGCAACTAAGTCAGTTTCTCTTTTTAAGAATACTGGAATTGCTTTTTGTTGAATTTCTGTTGGGGATGTAAATCCGAGTTCTGTAATTGCGCTTACGATGTTTTCGTGCAAGCCTAATTCGCTAAATGTTGTCATTTTGTTTTTACGTTTTTTTTAAAATAAATAAATAAAGTTTCCGAAGAAATACCCACAGCTAATTGGATAGCAGGTTGGAACTAAATGTTATCTAAAATAAACAAAGTGTTTGTGTAAAAATCTCTTTCCTTTAAAAGAGCATGACCCACATTCCGCCGTCAACGCTTTGCGTGACGAATGATGCTATACTATCAGCGAATATCAATTTCTAAGAACTTAAGAGTGCAAAGGTAATATATCTTTTTTTTTCAAATGCGATTGAATTACTAATATGAGATTTTAGATATGAGATGGGATGTGAGATTGGAAAGATGAGATGTAAGATGTTAGCTTAGAGATACGAACTTGTAGATTTAATACAGCTGCTATTATTATTTTAATTTAGTTTCAGAACTTAATGCATTACCTAAAACCTTCTAAAGGAAGTGCACTGGAATTTTTTATTTACAATATTTTTAATAGCTACCCAATTTAAAGTTGATTGCAACTTAAATCTCATATCTATTATCTCAAATCTCCAATCTCATATCTCATAACTTGCTTCTCAAATCTCTTTCTTATCTTTGCGCACTTTATGAAATACGCACACGAAATCGAAAAACGTAAAACCTTTGCAATTATCTCACATCCGGATGCTGGAAAAACAACATTGACTGAAAAGTTTCTTTTGTTTGGAGGTGCCATTCAAACGGCTGGGGCTGTTAAATCGAATAAAATTAAAAAGCATGCAACTTCTGATTTTATGGAAATCGAGCGTCAACGTGGAATTTCGGTTGCGACCTCTGTTATGAGTTTTGAATACAAAGACAAATTGATTAATTTGTTGGATACTCCTGGTCACAAAGATTTTGCTGAAGATACTTATCGAACTTTAACTGCAGTAGATAGTGTCGTATTGGTTATAGATTGCGTTAAAGGAGTCGAAGAGCAGACGCAACGATTAATGGAAGTGTGTAGAATGCGTGCAACCCCTGTTATTATTTTTATCAATAAAATGGACCGTGACGGTAAAAATCCATTTGATTTATTAGAAGAAGTAGAAAAAAAATTAAACATTAAAACACAACCATTATCATGGCCTATCAATATGGGACGCGATTTTAAAGGTGTTTATAATATTCACAATAAAAGTTTGTTGACTTTTTCAGCCAATCAGAAAGCAACCGATGACGATTTGATTGAATTGCCTGATTTAAGCACACCTGAGATTGTAGAATTGGTAGGAGAAAAAGATGCAGCTTCATTGCGCGAAGACATGGAACTTATCAATGGCGTTTATGATTCTTTCGATAAAAATGAATATCTAAATGGTGATCTTGCGCCAGTATTTTTTGGAAGTGCTGTCAACAATTTTGGTATTAAAGATTTGTTGGATACGTTTATCAAAATTGCACCTTCTCCACGGCCACGTATGACCGATAAGCGAGAAGTCAATGCGCAAGAAGATAAGTTTACAGGTTTTATTTTTAAAATCCATGCCAATATTGATCCTCGTCATCGCGATCGAGTTGCATTTTTACGTATTTGTTCTGGTAAGTTTGAGCGAAATAAATTTTTTCATCATGTAAGACAAGATAAGAATGTACGATTTAGTAATCCATACACTTTTTTGGCACGTGAAAAAAATGTAGTCGATGATGCTTTCCCTGGAGATGTTGTTGGGTTGTTTGATACGGGTAATTTCAAAATTGGGGATACATTGACAGAAGGAGAAGATATGACTTATGTTGGTATCCCGAGTTTTTCGCCAGAAATTTTTAAGGAGCTTGTCAACAATGACCCAATGAAAACCAAACAAATGGAAAAAGGGGTTAGTCAATTGACTGATGAAGGTGTAGCACAGTTATTTACGCAACATGGTGGAAACCGAAAAATTATTGGTTGTGTAGGTGATTTGCAATTTGAAGTCATTCAATATCGTTTATTGCAAGAATATGGCGCTGCTTGTAGCTTTAGAACTTTGCCGTATTATAAAGCATGCTGGATTAAAGGGGATACTATCAAGGTCAATGATTTTGTCCGCTTCAAACAAAATAATATAGTAGAGGATAAAGAAGGGAATTTAGTGTATTTGGCTGAGAGCGAGTGGTATCTGAATACTGAACGGAGAAATAATCCAGATATAAAATTTTATGTGACAAGCGACTACAAACACGAATTACCTTAATCAGCAATTTTGTCTTTGATTACGTTTAAAACAAAAGCAGATACTTTTGAAAAAACACCTGATGTTTCAACTTCAGAGGAATTGGTTTTGATATTGTTCAGCATTTTATCTTGTATAGAAGTACTTACAATGGTAAGGCCTGAAATAGACAAACTTATAGTCAAGATAAAAATAGAAACCACAGCTACAAGTGATTTTTTTAATAGAACGATACGATTATTGATGTAAGCAACCACAGCAATTCCGATTAAACAAATCATAATCATCCAGGTCCAATTGGTAGTAAACCAGCTATTTTGAATATAATGCATGAGTTGAAATTTGGAATTTATAAACAAATATAACCAATACTTTTAAAACATTAGCAGATTATTTAGTTAAATAATGAAAAAATCACTATATTTTTGCACCTATTACATGAAGGGCTTTTTTATATTTATCTTATTGTTAGTCTTACACTTGCCTTTGTTTGCAAGCGGAGGTGACGAAAATAAATTGTTTTCGCTCTATCCTGTGCCACTTAAGGGAAGTCGCTTATCGGTAAAACTAAATACGGGTAATACAGGCATCCTAGCTGTAGAATTACGCAATTTAATAGGTAAAAAATTGCAAGAAAGAAAGTTTGTACAAGGCGAAATAGAAGTCATCTTCGAAGACATGGATGTCTACCCCAATGGCGTATATGTGGTTTTAGGCAAAGATATCTATGGCAAAATTGTTGAAATTTCGAAATTCATAATCAATAAATAATACATGCGTTCACCAAAATCAATCATCTACGGACGCAATCCCGTATTGGAAGCATTGCAAAATAAAAAACCATTAGATCGCATTTTGATGCATCACACGATTACTGGAGAGAATATTGGCGATATTATTCGTTTAGCTAAAGAAGCCAATACACCTATCGTAAGAGTGCCCATGGAAAAACTCAATACCATGGTTCGTGGTGTGCATCAAGGAATAATAGCATATGGTGCTATTGTAGATTATACGCCGCTGCAAGATGTAATTTCACATTTATACGACCAAGGTAAAACACCTTTTTTAATGCTCTTAGATGGCATTACAGATGTTAGAAATACAGGTGCTATTATACGAAGTGCATTATGTTGTGGTATAGATGCGATTGTGTTTACTGAAAAAAACTCAGCACCATTGCATGAAGACATGGTTAAAACATCTGCTGGCGCAATGATGCAGTTAACATTTTGTCGTGAAAAAAATATTTCCAATGTTATAGAAACCCTTAAAATGAATGGAATTAAAATTATTTCATCTGATTTGCAAGCTAGC
>JBILCF010000059.1:0-14860 GCA_044353325.1 Chitinophagaceae bacterium
CTAATCCATAAAATGCATTGACAGTTTGTACGTTGTATGCTGCTATACAGATTCCAATCCAAATTCCGACCAAGCAAATCAATGCAAACAAATTGCCTTGTTTGGAGGATATCCATGCAAATAATCGAGCGCCTGCTATAGCCACTAATTGTATGATTAAAACTACTGCCAACAATTGGGTGCTTTCCATATGAAGCTCGTCGCTCGCAAAATAGGTGGCCATGTACATAACGGTTTGAACACCCATATTGTAAAAGAAAAATGCCACTAAGAATTTTTTTAAGGCTGGCGTTTGACTTAAATTTTGCCAAACTATTTGCAGTTCTTTAAATCCATTTGTGAGTAATGATTCATCTGTTTTTTCTTGGTGTTTGGGCGTTTCTTCTAACACACGAAAAGGAATTTGAGCAAATACAATCCACCAAATACCGACCATCAAAAATGAAATTCGTGCTGGTAATGTACCAAGATTCCAATGCAATTGTTCGTCTGCAATTAAAAAAGCAAAGCAAACTAACATCAATAGCACACTGCCAATATAACCCATTGCAAAACCTTTTGCACTGACCTTGTCTTGTTGGTCTTTGCTGGCTATTTCGGGTAAAAAGGCATTGTAAAACACTATGCTTCCGCAATACCCAATGGATGCAACTATGGAACAAGCAATGCCATATAAATAGTTGGATTCGCCCAATTTATTTTTGTCAAAAAAGTACATCAACATACAAGCTATAGCACCTAAGTAACAAAAAAACTTCATGAAAAATTTCTTATTCCCTTTGTAATCTGCGATGGACGAAAGAATAGGAGAGAGTCCAGCAATTATTAAAAATGAAAGTGCGATAGAATAAGAAGCAATTGCAGCTCGATTAAATGAATGTCCTAAAATAATAATTTGAAGTGGAGCAATAGCCGAAAAATACGCAGGAAATATTGCAGATGTTATAATCAACGAATAGGCTGAATTGGCCCAATCATAAAATGTCCAAGCACGAATGACTTTGGGTTGATTTAATTCAATCATGTTATCAGAGTTTAAATTGATTCATTTGAATATGGTTTTTGCAAACTTGGTATTCGTTCGGGTCGTTGGAGGCTACAAGTAGAATTTTGTTCGAACAAAAATCAGTAATCATGCGTTGATATAATGCGATACCTTGACTGTCGAGATTCGTACATGGTTCGTCGAGTAGCACAATAGGCGTATCGGCAAACAACGCTTGTGCTAATTTGACCCTTTGCTTCATACCGCTGGAATAATGGTCTATCAATTTATGTTTGGCATGTTCAAGGCCAATATAGGATATCATGTCGGCAATGGACAGATGAGGTTTTTTAAATGAAAAGTGATAGCTCAAATACTCTGTCAAATTCATCTCTTCTATGATTTCCAAATACGGAGCACAATACGAAATGAATTGATAGTGCTGATCTGGTTCTATCGTTTTAGTATCTTCAGTGTATACCAATTTACCTTTGGTAGGCAATACAAATCCTGCAATTAGTTGCAGTAAAGTCGATTTGCCTGAACCATTGATACCTAATAAAGCAGTAGATGAAGGTTGGTCTAAGACAAGATTGACATCACTCAGGATATCCTCTTGACCATAGCGTTTGTGTATATGTTGTAACTCTATTTTCAGCATAGGTGATTTAGATCATGCACAAGGTACTATACGAATTGATATATTTTAATATTGACCTGTACTTAAAAGCACCAAGGTGCATGCTTCCTGACAAATAATACCTTGTTTAGATGCCAATGCCATCAATTCGTCATTTTCGGTGCCAGGATTAAAAATGATTCTTTTTGGCTGAAGTGCCAACATATAACTATAATATTCTTGTTGATGAGTTTCATTCAAATACAATGTAATTGTATGAATATCAGTATCCATAGGTCTATCTTTAGAATAGGCTATATCGGCTACTTTACCTGTTTTATTGCCAATAGCCACGACAGGTATGGCATGTTTACGGAGCATTTGTATCGCTTTATAGCTGTATCGTTCTGGCTTGTCGGAAGCGCCTATTACCAGTGTTTTTTGTGTTTGCATGACCCAACAAAGTTAGGACGCAATTGTCTTCAAGATGCGAAATATTTTCTAAAATTGAATAATTTTGCCTCCTACACCAAAATAATTTTACCTTTGCTTATATTTTGAAATTCATGAAAAAGTACTACACGATTATTTTATTGCTGTTTTTATCTACATTGACGTATGCACAAGTCGATGTAATACAAACTGATTCTACCGAAATAGTTGTAGAGAATATCACTATTTTTAAAGATTCCAGATTAGATGTATTGGATAAGCGACCTGCTTTGATGGTGAAAATAGATGAGGAAAAAGATAAAATCACCAATTTTAAACCTATCGTATCTTCTGATGGAAAAAAGAAAGTAACGGGTATTATCTATACGACCAAAGGATTCAGGGTAGTCATATACAATGGTCCAGATCGTCAGCAAGCGATGACAATCAAAAATACATTTTCAAGAGCCTTTCCCGATCAAGCTACTTTTTTAAGCTATAATGTACCTTCTTACAAAATCAAAGTAGGTAATTTTGAAAGTAGAAATGATGCATCGTCTTTTATGCGCAAAATTGGAAAAGTATTTCCGACTGCGTTTATCGTCCCAGATATCATCACTGTAAAAAATATCAATGTCAGCAATTAGTTCATCGCGTATCCAAGAATTGGTTGAAGCCAATTTGGAAGAATTTATTTCATTCAGACATCATATTCATTCCCATCCTGAATTATCGTTTCAAGAAGTTGAAACTGCAAAATATATCTCTTCATTGCTAACAAGTTGGGGTATAGAACATCAAACTGGATTGGCAGGTACAGGTATCGTTGCGCTCATCAAAGGTCAACAACCCGAAAGCCGTATTATAGCTATGCGAGCCGACATGGATGCCTTGCCGATATTGGAACAAAATGACGTGCCGTATAAGTCGCAAAACCCAGGTGTAATGCATGCTTGTGGGCATGATGTTCATTCAACTTGTTTGTTGGGTGCAGCCAAGTTGTTGCAACAAACCCGCAACGAATGGGAGGGAACTATCAAATTGATCTTTCAGCCTGGAGAAGAAAAACATCCCGGAGGAGCTAGTTTATTGATCAAAGAAGGTGTGCTCGAAAATCCAAAACCGCAAGCTATTGTAGGGCTACATGTCTATCCACATTTGCCTTTTGGCAAAGTGGGCTACAAAGCAGGTCAGTATATGGCCAGCGCCGATGAAATTTATATTACTGTAAAAGGAAAAGGCGGTCATGCGGCTTTGCCTCATCAAACGATTGATCCCATTATTATTTCTGCCAATTTATTGACTAGTCTACAAACTATCATTTCGCGCAGTTGCAATCCATTACAACCTTCTGTACTTTCCTTTGGACAAATACATGGTGGCAATGCAGGCAATGTAATACCGAGCGAAGTGAAAATTGAAGGTACACTAAGATGCATGGATGAAGCATGGCGTGCAAAGGCGCATGAATTGATTAAAAAACATACTGTGGATTTGTGTCGTGCAATGGGTGGAGATGCTGATGTAGAAATACCGATGGGCTACCCGAGTTTGTTTAACAATCCCGAAGTTACAGCTCGTGTAAAACAATTGGCTGAAGATGCTATTGGCGAACAAAATGTAGTAGAATTGGATTTGCGTATGGCGGCCGAAGACTTTAGTTTTTACACGCACAAAGTACCGGGTTGTTTTTTCAGAATTGGAACTTCGTATGGCGATCAATTTACGTATCCAGTTCATAATGCGCAATTTGATATTTACGAAAATGCCATTGGTATTGGAGTACGCATGTTATGCGAGATAGCGATGAAGTATTAAATGCTTTTTTCAAAAAGTTTAATCTCTATATATCATTTTTATTTCTTTTAACGTTTTCAATTATGAAAACGTTTTTTTTATGCATCAACTGTTACAAACTTTAAAAACATACAGCTATGCAACACCCTCTCAAAACAACGATTTTCATCGTAGCCTTCCTTTGTAGTCTTTCTATTTTTCATTCGTCTTGTCAAAACAGTACGGCATCTACCAAGCCGAAATCGTTTACGTATGATAATGTAACGATCAATGTCAATGACCAATCCTTAACCTTTAAAAATCTGCGCATTTATCCCGTATATGCCAAAGATAATTTGCATGAAAATGAAAAGGATTATGGCCATTTTATTTCGCTCGATAGTGCCCTTAAAACGGAGAAACTAGTAGTATCCGAAAAAAGTATAACAGGTAATACCAATTCCAACGAACAAATAGTCCAAAGACATTTTGAGTAGAGAAGTGGTAAATGCCGATACTACATGAATTTAGTACAATGAGTCCTAAGACGAAATTGGACTATTATGAATTTGTAATCGGTATAAGAACCAAGATGATGTGAATAAATTATTTGTAGAAAACAACTCTCAAGATACCATTATATTGTTGGCAGGCGAGGTAGTAAAAGGTGGTAAGCAAGATCGAACCTTGGCGACCGATTTAATACTTCCTCCCGGTAAAGGCAAGAAAGATATCAATGTATTCTGTGTGGAATACCGTTTATAAATATTCTATAGTCCACTTTTCGCTTCACTCAATTGTACAATGAATATTTTATAACGGCATTACTATTGTATATTTATAAAATAGTCTTGTGGACTATTTTATAAATACAATTAGTAGAACATGGCAGATGGGAAGAAAAAAATCAAAATGTACAAGTGGGTAAACCTATGGAAGAAAAAAAGTTTAAACAAAGTTCTACTGCATTGGTAAAACCTTCTGTACGAAAAAATTCAACGGTAGACAAGGAGCAAACTAAAGTATGGGAAAAGGTAGATGAAGTGAATCAAAAAGCACATAATCAAACGACCACATCGGCCTATACTTCTTTTGATGAAAATATAGATTATCAAAAACAAGAAAAAGAATACCTTGATTTTTTTCAAACCCATATGCCTAAAAACAAACGTATTGTAGGCGTAGTAGCTGTAAGCGGCAAAAAGGTTATTGGTTGTGATATCTTTAGTACTCATGCACTATTTAGTAATGCATGGTCAAAACTATTGCCGTCGTTTGTCAATGAAGCTATCCATGATGGAAGCCCAGTGACTATTTCAAATCACGATGTTACTACTTATTTAAATCGACTACTCCAAAATGAAATAACACAACAAGAATACTTAAAACAAAATGGTACCTTGTACAAACATGATGACAAAATCTTGCATTTGACATCGTATTAATTATGCAGTTTTTTTTATTTCGCTTGAGCCAAAAGTGATTCATTCAATAAATAAATTTTTTATAAAAAAAATAGGCTGTCCGAATTCGGACAGCCTATTTTTGGATAATTAAATTAATTATTTTTTAGAAAAAGTGAAAACTTTTCGAGCTTGTTGTGGAGCTTGTACTTGTACAAAATAAGTAACCATTAGACAAACCTGAAATATTCAAGGCATCATTGCCATTGATTGTAGTATTGAATTGCAATTTGCCATCTACACTGAATACAGCAACAGCATGCGATGTTGCTGCAAGCCCTATGAAATACAATTTGTCGTTGGCCGGATTTGGATAAACTTCATTTGATAGTGTACTGACATTTTGAGTAGACGTTGGCGTAGCAAATGGATTTAAAATATTAACCGTTGCCATAGCTCTATTTTTGTTGATTGTTTGAGCCAAACAAGTTGTGTCATTACATCCGCCAGCTGGATTGATACTGTTCATAATGATGCAAATGGTGTAATTACCTGTTACAGCATAAGTGTGCGAAGGAAAAGGTCCTACAGATGATGTTCCATCACCCCATGTCCAAGTATAAGTGTAGTTTACGGTGTCAATACCAGCCATGAATCCACCAATTGAGGTATTGCTACCATTGTAGGTATGTGGCGCAGCCATAAAAGAGGTGTCTTGCCAAATGGTGTAATTCGCTTGGCATTGTGCATTTGCAGTCATTGTGCTTGTGAAAGCGATGGCCAAAATGGCCAAAAAAGTGTACATTTTTTGTTTCATAATTAAATTGTTTTTTTAGTTAGACGATGGTTTTTTGGAGTTTGTTAGTGAAACTGCATTTTTTTTAATTTACTGATGCTACTTGATATTGCTCAACATAATTGAGCATCAAATCAATTTCCTCGTTGGTTAAGGTCGGATAAGCTGTCATAGCTGTCTTATTCCATTTTTCATACAATGCTGTGGCATAGGAATCCTTTTGTTCCAATAATGTTGCTGGATTTTTAATCCATTGGTAAAGCCATTCTTTGCTTGGCACTCGGCTTGCAACGCCTTTCAACGCTGGACCAGTCATATCTTTGACAGGATGATGGCATGCCCCACATTTTGACTGAAATAATTCTTTGCCTTTGGCAATGTTTGGATCTTCGAGCATCGAAGTAGCCGCTTCTTTTGGAATGTTGTCTTCTGATGATTCTGACTGACAAGCTACTATAGCCACCGAACAAAAGAATAGTATGGATAGGATAGATTTCATGGTGTGAAGGTAATTTTTAAAATCCAATTTTTAAATTCCCAAAAAGGAAAATCCAAAATCTCAAATTCATCTCCCATCTCTAATCTAACGACTTACTACTTTATACTTTCTACTCATATCTCCCATCTCCAATCTCACATCTAAATATTTTTCCCTACCTTCGCAACTCTTATGAATTTGCAGTATTTGCAAGATCTTTATACGCAACATCCAGCACTGAAAACTATTTCAGATGAAATACTATTGCCTGCACCGCGTTTGATCAGCATTCAAAATGCCCTAGCATCGTCCTTTTCGTTTTTAGCTACAAGTGTGTTCAAGCAATCAGAGGCCAATCATATTTTTATACTTGACGATAAAGAATCGGCAGCCTATTTCCAAAATGACTTTGAAAATTTGAGCGGAGCCTTGGATATTTGTCTTTTTCCAGATAGTTATAAGAAAACAGGACAGGTTGGCGAGCTCAATAGCAGTCATGTGATGTTGAGAGCAGAATCGCTCATGAAGTTGAACACAGCTGAGGCCAAACGAAAAGTATTGATTACCTATCCTGAAGCTATATTGGAAAAGGTTGTCAATACAGACAGTTTTTCTAAAAATACCATTTACATCAAACAAAATGAAAAGCTAGATACCGAGTTTTTGGTTGAATTTATTGTATCGATGGGGTTTACCAAAGTTGATTTTGTATATGAGCCAGGTCATTTTGCAATACGTGGTGGTATTATCGATATTTATTCATTTGGCAACGAACATCCCTATCGTATTGAATTGTTCGACGATGAAGTAGATACCATTCGGATTTTTAATCCCGAGACACAATTATCAGAACGGAGATTGTTGCAAGTAACGATTATTCCGAATATCGAAACCCATTTTGAAGCCAAAGAAAAAATAGGACTATTCGATTTTTTACCAGAAAATACAATCGTTTGGATTCATGATGCAGAGTTAGTTCAGGAGCGGCTACGCAAAATGGAAGCTTATTTAACTTCGAAAGGGAATATTTCAATTTTGGATGAAAAAGAAGAAGAAATTATTCTAACCAAACAAGATTTTGAAACCACAGAACGACTACTCGAATCGATACGCAAACGCACGGTGATTGAGTTTGGGAAAGGCTATGCAGCTGAAGTATTACAAACAAAACAACACAAAACTGTAGTTTGTCATACTAAAGATCAGCCTTCATTTAACCGCAATTTTGAGATGTTGATTCAAGATTTGCAAAACAAATCGGCGGAGCATTTTACCTTGTTTATGTTCTCCGAAAATCCAAAGCAACTTGAACGACTACGTACAATTTTTGCGGAGCTCAAAGCCAATATTTTATTTACACCTATACCTTCATCTATAGCACAAGGCTTTGTCGATAGTGATGTTAAAGTGGTTTGCTATACCGACCATCAAATATTTCAGCGATACCACAAGTACAAAATGAAGCAAGCCTATTCGCAAGGCAAAGCCATTAGTCTGCGTGCTTTGCGTGAGTTGCAACCAGGAGATTTTGTGGCGCATATCGATCATGGAGTTGGGCGTTATAGTGGTTTGCAAAAAATAGATGTGAATGGTGTGATGCAAGAAGCTGTTCGTATATTGTACAAAGACAATGACGTGTTATATGTCAATATCAACTCACTACATAAAATTACGAAGTATACAGGCAAAGAAGGCACTGAACCTAAAATGCATAAAATAGGCAGTGGTGTATGGGAAAAACTTAAACATAAAACCAAGAAACAAGTCAAGGATATAGCCTCTGATTTGATAAAATTATATGCCGAGCGAAAAGCCTCTAAAGGTTTTGCACATTCACCAGATTCGTACTTGCAGACCGAGCTCGAAGTCTCATTTATGTACGAAGATACGCCTGACCAAAGCAAGGCAACAATGGATGTTAAACGCGATATGGAACGCGAAGCACCGATGGATAGGCTTGTATGTGGTGATGTAGGATTTGGTAAAACTGAAATTGCGATACGCGCCGCATTTAAATCCATAGTAGATGGTAAGCAAGCTGCTGTCTTGGTGCCAACAACAATTTTGGCTTATCAGCATTATCAAAATTTTAAAGAACGACTCAAAGATTTTCCTTGTACTGTCGATTACTTAAATCGATTTAAATCGAGCAAAGAAAAAAAGGAAACCATGCTCAAGCTCGAGCAAGGTAAAATTGATATCATCATCGGTACGCATGCTTTGTTGGGCAAAGATGTCAAGTATAAAGACCTTGGGCTTTTGGTAATCGATGAAGAACAAAAATTTGGTGTAGCCGCCAAAGAAAAATTGCGTAGCCTCAAAGCAAGTGTTGATACCTTGACCCTAACCGCTACGCCAATACCTCGAACTTTGCAGTTCTCCTTGATGGGCGCTAGAGATTTATCTGTTATCAATACACCGCCACCCAACCGACAACCTGTACATACCGAATTGGCCGTATTCAACGATGAATTGATACGAGATGCTATTTACTATGAAACAGAGCGCGGAGGACAGGTTTTCTTTATTCATAATAGGGTTAAAGGACTTGGCGAAATGAAAGCGCACTTACAACAACTTTGTCCAGATATCAGCATCGGAATGGCACATGGACAAATGGAAGGCGATGAGTTGGAAGAAGCCATTTTAGATTTTATGGCTCAAAAATATGATGTGCTTCTTTGTACCAATATTGTAGAAAGTGGCGTAGATATTCCCAATGCCAATACCATGATTATCAACAATGCACATCAATTTGGCTTAAGTGATTTGCATCAATTGCGGGGTAGAGTAGGGCGTAGTAATAAAAAAGCATTCTGTTATTTGATATCACCACCAATCAGTTTGTTGCCAAACGATTCCAAAAAACGCTTGCAAACTATTGAGCAATTCAGTGAGTTAGGTAGTGGGTTCCAAATTTCAATGCGCGACTTGGATATACGTGGAGCAGGTAATATGCTTGGCGGCGAACAAAGTGGTTTTATCACCGATATTGGTTTTGAGATGTATCAAAAAATATTGAACGAAGCCATTCGCGAATTGAAACATCATGAATTTAAAGAAGTCTTCAAAGATCAAATCATAGAGAAAGAAGATTTTGTAGGCGACTGCACTGTCGATACCGATTTAGAATTGCTTATTCCAGATTCTTACGTAGAAAGTATTGCGGAGCGATTGTCCTTGTATACCCAACTCGACAACTGCGATGGCGATGAGGAGCTAACACGTTTTGGAGAATCGTTGGTAGACCGCTTTGGTCCTTTGCCTAAGCAGGTACAAAACTTATTTATTGCATTGCAATCGCGTTGGATGGCACAGGAGTTGGGCTATGAGCGAATCATTCTCAAAAACAAACAATTGCGTTTGTATTTCGTTTCAAATCCTGATTCGCTTTATTTTGAAAGTGATACCTTCAAGCATATTTTGGATGTGATACAACTCCAAGTTAAAAATGCACGGCTCAAAAATGTTGGAACAAATTTTATGCTAGTTGTAGACAATATCAAAGGTATACAAGATGTTTTCGACTTGTTGACTAAAATGAAAAAAACGAGTTTGGAAAGCACTAAGTAGTAAGTACGAAATAGAAAGTCGAAGTTGAAAGTAGAAAGTACAAAGTAGAAAGTACAAAGTAGAAAGTACAAAGTCGAATGTTACATAACTTGTCTCACGTCTCATATCTCTCATCTCAAATCTAATTGAGCTTGATGCATATGGACTACTTTCCACCACGACGGACAGGGGTGCCTTACAGTGACGACGGTATTACTCCCAACCCTCAACTGCCAACCTTCAACTCTCCCATCTCATATCTAAATACTCACATCTTAAATCTAGTAATTCATAAACAAGTAAAAATCAATATTTTAAATATATATAATTTAAAATATTATATTTATATTTATAATACTTTACATCATTAGCCTACCCTATTTATTTAGCAAGAATAAAGAGATTACTAAAACCTAGTATGCTATGAAATTAGTTTTGAGATATAAAAAAGGACTTCTTTTGAGTATACATCTAGTCCTTCTACAGTTCATTGGTTTACAATCAATAGGGCAGACATTTACTGGAACTGGTGGCCCAATATTAGATGCAGATAAAAGTATTTTTTCGCAACAAGTATATGCCTTGCCTACCGATAAATTACGCCCTCAATAAGGATTAGAAAGTGTTGAACTTAATCTCACTCATACTTACGTACAAAATTTATCTGTGTTTGTCATAGCACTAGACGGTACTGCAATCAATTTGGTGATGAATACAAGAGGTGGTGGCGATAATTTTACTGGAACAGTTTTTACGGATGCTGCAGTGACCAATATTCAAACGGTTACACCAGTCGATGTACCATTTACAGTTAGTTACAAACCCAATAAACCATTGGGAGATATCAACAATTACCACACTGGTGTGGGCGAATGGAAATTGGTCATTCGCGATGATGTACCAGGAAATAGTGGAAGTGTAATCAATTTGAAATTAAATTTTGCTGCAAATGTTTCTGGCGTTACTGATACTTTCGATAGTAATATTCCTATTATTTATCTCAATACCTATTTAGAAGTTCCTCGCATTGATTCTGTCATCAAAGTTCATGTCAAAGTCATCGATCATGAAGGCAATGCGCGCAATAAAGCTAGCGATTCTGTGTTTCAATTTTTTGGGTAAATTAGAAATGAAAGTACGTGGAAATTATTCTTTGAATTTCCCACAACGATCATACACTATGGAACTATTCAACGTCAATTGGAACGATACAAGTGTAGCGCTTTGTGGCATGCCTAAAGAAACCGATTGGTTACTGGTTGGTACTTGGAACGATCGTGCTTTTGTGCGCAATCCATTGATGTATCAATTGTACAATAAAATGGGACATTATGCTACACGTTATCGTTTTTGCGAAGCGTTTTTAAATGGAGATTATGTGGGTATTTATCAACTGACTGAAAAAATTAAACGCGATGCCAATCGTGTTGATATAGCCAAACTGAAAGAAACTGATTTGGCGGGTGATTCACTTACAGGAGGTTATATTTTCAAACACGATTATGTATCCGATACAATGGGTTGGCTTTCTAATGTTGCCCCACCACAATGCAATTTTAATTTCGGCAGATACCAATATGTTTATCCAAGTTATAAAAATATTAAACTACAGCAAGCCGATTATATTCGTACTATAGTTGATACCCTTGAGAAAAGATTATTTAGTCCACAATTTGCCGATTCTATTTACGGATACAGACCGTTAATCGATGCAAATTCATTTGCAGACTATCTTATTTGCAATGAATTTTCATGGAATGGTGATGGCTTTGCCAAGAGTATGTATTTCTACAAAGACAAAGATTCCAAAGACCCTAAAATATATGCTGGTCCTGTTTGGGATTTTGATTGGTCGCTCAAAAAATGCCTTGGATCAACGATAGTATCGATGTATGGAGTTATAAAGCAAATCCTTGTAACAACCTACAAGCTACTTTGCCTTGGTATGGTATCATGATGGAAGATCCATATTTCAGAACCAATATTTTATCCCAAGCCTATATCGATAGCAGTATCGATGCAATAGAATCCATAGTAGACGAAGCACAAATACGTCATTATGCCAAATGGCCTACTTGGGGATTGAGTTTGGGTACACCAGAGCAATTGCCATATAGTGCCAATATGCAGCAAGAAAAAGACATCCTCAAAGCAATGATAGCTAGTCGCCTCACTTGTTTAGATTTATACTTGCCTGGCGTATGCAATTCACCTTTAAGTGTGTCCAATGTACTTGATGCCAATGAAGTAAAACTTCACCCTAATCCAGCATCTACTAGCTTGACTATCCAAGCTACTGCCAATATTGACGATGTGCAACTATTTTCATCTTTAGGGCAACGTATGGTGTTGCGCCAAAGTACTTCCAACTATGGACAACAATATATACTCGATATAGCGCATTTGACACCGGGTATATACATTGTGCAAACCCGCATCAAAGGTCAATTGATACGACAAAAAGAAACGATTCAGTAAAGTCCTTGACATGATGCCTTAGCTGCTTTTTATACACAAATGCTAATTTCTTGCTTTTAACGCTTATTTTTACCAACAATAAAAAATCGATTATTGTGAAAAAACTACTTTTTATATGCCTTTGCAGTTTCAATGCTATGGCACAAACCACTGTACCTAATCTCGATTTCGAAAACTGGGTACTATCTGCTTCAGCACGTTTCGAAGATCCTACACCAGCTACCGTATGGGCTACGCCCAACTATGCTATGGATTTAATTTTGGGAAATCCTTCCACGTCTATTGTACAAAAAAGTAGCGATGCACATGGTGGTAGCTTCGCAGCCTTGATGAAATCGCGCACCATCGTTGGTAATTTTGTAGGTGCAACTTTATTTACAGGATACCTCAATACCACAGTACCATTTACACCAGTACCTATGTTGGGTATTCCATTTACAGGTCGCCCCATAGCTATGAAAGGATGGTACAAATATGCGCCTGTCAATGGCGATTCGTCGTCAATTTATATCAAACTCACCAAGTGGAACACCACTACAAATACCCAAGAACAAATTGGATTTGTAGAGAAGCGCGACTATGCAGCTGTCAATGCCTATACGGCCTTCGACATGCCTATCGTCTATACTTCCACCGATGCGCCAGATAGTATCACAATCGTATTTTCGGCTAGCGCTGGCGCAGAGCAAGGCGTAGGCGAAGTAGGGAGTTCTTTGTGGATTGACGATGTCGTACTCGATTATGGTGCCAATGCCATCAGCGAAACTACTGTGTCGCAGTTTGTATGCTATCCCAATCCATGTACCGATCGTTTGTATATCCAAACCATGCGCAGTGATGTATCTTATCGTTTGAGCAACTTTGCAGGACAAGTATTGCTTACCAGTCAGAAACCTTTTCTTTCCCTTGCTGGTTTGCCTATCGGATTATACCGCTTGCAAGCTGTCGATGCGCAACAGCGAGTACTTGATCTCCAAACCATTCGCAAACAATAAACTAAGCCTATGCGAATCCTTGCATTCCTTGTTGGACTATTCGTTTGCAATCTCAGCCAGGCACAACTTCGTTTTGGCCTCGAACTCGGTATGAATGCTGGTGCGCCCATACCCAAAAAAATAAGCAAAGGAGCCGAAGGTAAATTGGGTATCAACCCTATACTCGGACTTGCAGCACAATACAAACTGAGCAAACGCCTCACACTGCAAGCTGCGCTCTATTACGACCGCAAAAGTGCACGCTATACATCGCCAGTGCAGTATCCTTATATAGTGATCAGTGGCGATTCCATCGATAGTTTTTCGGGCAATGTAAGTGGTACATTTCGCAACCAATACCTAACACTACCCATTCATCTTCGCTATGCATTCAATACCAAATGGTCTGCAGGTGGAGGTTTTTATATATCCTATTTGCTACAAGGTACCAACACAGGTGTGGTTACCAATGGCAAAGCTGGTTTCAATGGAGCCTTCGCTATAGATGATCAGCAATTCGACGAAAGTGGCAATATCCATCACCTCGATGCAGGACTCAATGCAGTAGTACAATACCAACTGCGCAAACACCTCAGCCTGCAATGGCAGTTGGCCTATGGCATACCGAGCGTTACCCAAGCCACCGACAACTTCAAAGACAAAACCCACAACATCTATACTTATCTTACACTAGGGTATTGGTTTTAATAGATTTTTTATTTTCTTTTTTGGAGCTGAGCTTTAATACTTTATTGAGCTACTTCGCGCTCTCGTCCCAAAAGACGAGATCGCGGCTAGCTTTCAGGGTATTCTTCTTTATTCATCGGAAGTAATACAAATGCAAACTATCTTTTTAATCAGTGAGTAACAATTTCATTACGCGCAGCAACCATTTTTATCATTTGCTCTCTATTCGCTGCAAAAGCCAATGCTGCATGAATATGTTCTAATTTCAATTGCGGATAATCTTCCAATATTTCATCGTTACTCATGCCCGAGGCCAACCATTGTAAGATATCCGAAATCGCAATGCGGGTTCCTTTAATTGTAGGTTTCCCAAATCTAATTTCAGGATTTAATTGTATATATTGAGCAAACTCCATAGTGTAAAGTTAAGAATTTTCAATGAATTCAACTGTTCTTTGGTAAATTGTATGAATCTATATATTCAACAAGAGTTCTTGATTTGTTGCGTTTTTGAAGATAGTACCTTCAAACCGAGTTTAAAACATACGCCCTTTTCTCTACTGAAAAATGCCATACGTGGCATAGCTCATGTTGGTCAAATTTTTAAATGTAAAACCATTTTTATAATTTTCTATTTGCAGTCCTGTGCCAGATTTTGTTTGACATTTGCCTATTTGAAC
>JBILCF010000060.1:0-14801 GCA_044353325.1 Chitinophagaceae bacterium
GTTGCTTTTCAGCCTTTTAGAGACTTTAACGAATAAAAGTGAGTTTTTTATTTTTTCTAACATACATTTTAATAGCTTTGCTTAGCATTTGAGCTATAAATTCTTTTATGAAGAGAAGTATTAAACTATTGTGGGTAGGATTGATTGTAAGCGTTTTAGCGTTCAATATCCTTATTGTATTAATTAACGCAGGATGGCTTGGCTATATGCCTAAAATGGAAGAACTCGAAAATCCAAAATCAGCAGCGGCTTCCGAAATATTTGCAAACGATGGCACCAAAATTGGTCAATATTATTTAGAAAACCGTGACCCTGTAAGCTATAATCAAATTTCACCTAAGGTTTTTGATGCCTTGATAGCAACTGAAGACGAGCGTTTCTACGAACATAGTGGTGTAGATGCCGAAGCAATAGGTCGTGCATTATTTGGCGTTATTACTTTTAGTCCAAGAGGCGGTGCTTCAACTATAACACAACAGTTAGCAAAACACTTATTAGAACAAGGTTCAAAGAATCTCCTTGAACGTTTGATTGAAAAACTTAAAGAACAAATTGTAGCTGTAAAACTTGAAAAAAACCTAACCAAACCTGAAATTCTTACTTTATATTTAAATTCAGTACCATGGGGTTATAATGCATTTGGTATCAAAAGTGCAGCTAAAACATATTTCAATAAACATCCAAAAGATTTAAATACAGAAGAAGCTGCTTTGCTTGTAGGAATGCTCAAAGGGTCTTCGATGTACAACCCTATTCGACATGAAGATCGTGCTTTTAATCGAAGAAATACTGTATTAGATCAAATGGTTAAAAACTTTAAAATTTCTGCAGAAGAAGCCCAACATTTAAAAGATCAACCCATCAAACTTGACTTTTCGCCTACAATGGACTCTCAACACGAAGGTGTAGCACCTTACTTCAGGCAAGTGGTAGAACAAGATGTAAAAGCGTGGTGCAAAACAAAAGGACTTAACCTATATAAAGATGGCTTAAAAATCTATACAACTATTGACACCTTAATGCAGCATTATGCTGACGAATCAGTTATCCAAGTCATGCAAGGTAGATACAGACCTGTAGGTGAGAAACGCTGGGCGAACCACAACAAAACATTGATGCGAGCGGTACGCGAATCAGAACGTTATAAAATGATGAAAAGTGAAGGCATAGACGAAAAAGCTATTTTGGACAACTTTAATGTCAAAACAAAAATGAAAGTTTTTTCTTGGAATGCAAAGAGAGAAAAAGATACTACGATGACACCTATGGATAGCATTAAATACATGAAAAGCTTTGTACAAACAGGCTTTATGGTTATGGATCCAACGAGCGGTGAAGTGAAGGCTTGGGTAGGTGGTATCAATCACAAATATTTTCAATACGACCATATCAATGTTAATACGAAACGTCAAGTAGGCTCAACAATAAAACCTTTATTGTATTGCTTGGCAGTTGATAATGGTTATTCACCTTGCCAATCTATATCTTTAAACCCTGTTATGTTTCCCGGCCACGGTTGGTACGGACCCGATAAAAGCCGCGGTGAAATGCCTATGAAAAATGCATTGGCTTTTTCCAAAAATAATGCCACAGTCAATATCTTAAAACTCGTTGGTATTAACTCCTTTGTTGATTTTGTTAAAAAACTTGGTATAGTATCTAAAGTCAATGCTTACCCATCTGTTTGTTTAGGAGCCGATGATATTTCAGTTATAGAAATGCTTCGGGCGTATACCATGTTCCCTAATTATGGTATAAATACTAAACCTATATACATTACTCGTATAGAAGATCGAAATGGGAATGTTCTTGAAACCTTTGTACCTGAGCGTAAAGAAGTAATTAATGAAATAACAGCCTATAAAATGATACGCATGATGATGGGAACTGTTTTAATCGGTACTGGTAGAAGGCTAAAACCTGTTTGGGGCATTAAAGGCGAATGTGCAGGCAAAACTGGAACAACCAATAGTGAAGCAGATGCTTGGTTTATCGGTTACACCCCTCAACTTTTGGCAGGTGCTTGGGTTGGTTGCGATGATCGATTTGTAGGCGAAGGGCTTGGCGAAGGCTCTCGGGCTGCTATGCCTATTTGGGGCGAATTCTTTAAAAGAATTCAAGCCAATGAAAAACTCACATACAATACAATTGATAAATTTGAAAAACCATTATCGATGGGTGATATGGACGAATGCGATACTGAAGATCAAATCAGTTTGCAACGTGCCGAAGCTGTAATGAATGTTTCTCGTGGTCTAGAGGATGATGATGTATCAGAAAAAAATCCTTTCGACAATAGTGACAAAGGAACCTCAGAGCGCGATTATGAATAATCGAATCAATATATTCAGTAGTCTAATCTTATTCTTTTTAAATTCAAATTATGTTATTGGTCAATCCAATTTATTTTGTGGCACACAAAATAAAACCACACAATCAGGTGAACAATTGACCTACAAAGTGTATTATACATTAGCGGGGGCGTATTTAGGTGCTGGGGAAGCTATATTTACCAATAAACTTGAGTTTTTCCAACAAAAACCAGTTTGGCATATTACAAGCGTTGGCCGAACTTTCAAGTCCTACGACTGGTTTTTTAAAGTGCGCGATACCTATGAATCTTATATAGATACAACTACGATGTTGCCTCGAAAATTTTTACGCAATATCAGTGAGGGTGGCAACAGATTATATAATCAAGTTTTATTTCAGCATGATAAGAAAAATGCTGTATCGACCAATGGAGTTTTTAAAATTCCCGAATGTGTGCAAGATGTTTTGTCTGTCATTTATTATGCACGCAATATCGATTTTAATCAATATAAACCTGGTGATAAAATCCCGATTTCATTGTATTTAGACGATCAAGTGCACGAACTTTATATTCGATATTTGGGTAAGGAAAAATTGACAACTAAATATGGCACCTACAATACTATAAAATTTCGACCATTACTAATTGAAGGCACTATTTTTAAAGGTGGTGAAAAAATGGAAGTTTGGGTTACAGATGATTTAAACAAATTACCAATCTACATTGTTACACCTATACTTGTAGGAAGTATCAAAGTATATATGACAGATTCTAAAAATCTACGCAATAAGCCCACAGCTATACTTCGAAAACCTGATAGTAAGTAAATCTGGTTTAATTGATTTTTTGAACCAATACACTTGCATGAGCAACTATGCCTTCCTCGCGACCAACGAAACCTAGCTTTTCAGTTGTAGTAGCTTTAATCGAAATCAAATCTGTATCAATATCCAAACAAGCGGCTATAGCTTCTTGCATTTTAGCAATATGTGGTTTTATTTTGGGCAATTCAAGACAAACTGTACTATCAATATTGACAATTTTGTATCCTTTGGATTGAATAACTTCATTGCTTTTGCGAAGCAATAT
This sequence comes from Chitinophagaceae bacterium, assembly GCA_044353325.1. Lineage (GTDB taxonomy): Bacteria > Bacteroidota > Bacteroidia > Chitinophagales > Chitinophagaceae > OLB11. The sequence continues at coordinate 3,404 of JBILCF010000060.1, forward strand.
TTTGCTATCAATATTTTTATATGTAGAATCTGTATCAGGAAAATGGGTTCCAATATCACCTGCATTTACAGCGCCCAACATTGCATCGCATATAGCATGTAACAATACATCTGCATCCGAGTGACCTAAAGCACCTTTGGTATGCGGTATCAGTATACCACCCAACCAAAACTCTCGGTCTTCAACTAGTTGATGGTAGTCGATACCATATCCAATTCTAATCATAATATCTGTATTGCACAAAAAAAGCTATCATATCAATAGCTTTTCTTATTTGTTATAATTTGTATTTTTTATTTCTTTTCTTTTCTATCGTCCTTAGATTTCGATTTCTTGTCATCGTCATCATCATTTTTACTTCCAAATACGACTTTGTTTAAATCATCGAAATCAAATACCATGGAGAATCGTAATGTGTTTGATAATGGATTACGGTTGATACCAGAACCTGAAGGTACAAGATAGGCAAAATTTAATCCAAACATGCTATACTTTACACCAACACCTACGGTTAGAAATCTACGATCTCCTTTGTATTTACTTTCATAAAAATATCCTGCACGAGCAAAAAATTGATTTTGATAAGAATATTCAGCGCCAATACTCATCATCACTTCTTTCATTTCCTCACTCATTCCACCAGGAGCATCACCAAATGAACCAAATACACCACTCATCAAACTTTTGTTGAATGGATAAGTTTGAGTAACTACACCATTGGTATCTTCTACCAACTGTGGAGATGGAACAAGTAATTTATTTAAATCCAGTGCCAATGTCAATTTATTGAATTCATCAATATTGTAATTGTAAGCAACACCTATACCCAAGTTAGTTGGTATAAAATCTTTTCGATCATTAGTATAAGATATTTTAGACCCTAAGTTAGTTACTGCTAAACCAGCATTAATCGAAGATGCTTGTCCTGTTTCATCATTCATTTTCAATTCTTTGGTATAAAACATACCAAAATCCACAGCAAACGAATTACCAGGTTTAAAAGTTACACCGCCCGAATTCCCAGCGCCGTTGATGATATTCGAATGGATATATTTACCACTTAAACCAATGGATAAATTATCAGATAACTTACGTGAGTATCCTAAATCAAACGAAAACTCTCTTGGCTTTCCTGTACCAGCAGGTTGTGCATCAATTGTCGTGTAGTTGATATCTCCCAAAGAGAAATAGCGCATACTCAAGCTAATTGCTTGATTCTTATTGTCTTTTTCACCAAATTTAGCATATGCGGATCCGTAGAACAAAAATATATCTGGAACTAAATCTTTAAGCCAAGGTGTATATGTGATAGAAACACCAGCTTCTTTTTCCGACATGGCTAGTTTGGAAACATTCCAAAATTGCGCATTGGCGTCTGGACTCAATGCGATACCAACATCGCCCATCGCGCCCGAACGTGCATCTGGGCTAATACGCATAAAAGGGACAGCTGTAGTTATTGTATTGTATTGTTGGTCTGAACCACTAAGGCTAGTTTGACCAATAGTTTTCAAGCTTGCGACACTTAATGCAAGCGCTAAGGATAACTGAATTTTCTTTATTGACATTATGTACTAATTAGAAGTAGAGGTGTTCTCTATAAGCGTATTTATGTTTAGGTTTAAAAAACGTTGCGAAGATAGGATAAAAATTGTTTTCTAGTGTATTAATAAAAGTTTTTGCAACTTGCTATCAGAAAAACCAGCAGCAGATTTAACAGATAGTTTGTACAAATAAACCCCATTGCCAAGTTTGTCGCCAAACTCGTCTTTACCATCCCATTCTATATCATTGACACGCGTACCAGGTGTGTTTACCATGGTTTTAATCGATTTGACTATTTTACCACTGATTGAAAAAATTGAAATAGATACATATAAATTTTCGTTTGGCATATTATGCTCAAACATAAACTGTGTTCGCGTTGAAAACGGATTTGGGTAATTGTATACATGGGCTAAATTCCCTTCTCCTGCGCTGACTACAACAAAATCTAGTTTTACTTCCGATGAGTTATTGTATACGTCCCATGCTTTAATCGTAAAAGAATGCTGGCCTTCTGCTAAATTATTGACAGGGAAACGAACTATTCCAGACCGATAATCATCTAATTCAGCTTCAAAGAAACTATTTAAAACATATGTATTTTGGGTATTTCCGTCCAAAACCGCTGTTATATCGTGTCCAATAGAATTGCCCGTATAATTGATACCGTTGTCGTCAGAAAGTTTGATTAGCAATGTAGAGTTGGGTTTTGTTATTCCACCATTGACAAATTTCTCGTCATTCAGGTATGGTTTAATGACAGGACCAACATTATCAGATGCTGCGTTTGTCGCACTTCCACCTATATACACTTTTTTGTCATAGCCCGTTGCATCTTCGGTTTCGTTGTTAGCATAATAGCTTATTTTACCCAAATCGATTGCATAATTGATATCCTTTGGCACAACAAACGTAAACGTAAACTTACCATTTTTTACTGTTGCTTTACCTTTGTAAATGGCATTATTTTGAACTAAATATTCTTTTTTGGGACTTCCTCCATCGTTTTGAAGTGTTGTCAATTTTTTAGGTTTATCAAAAATAGTAGGATAAACAATCCCATTGTAGTTCGTCAGTACATTACCATTCTTATCCGACACATGTCCTGTAATGGTATATTTACCTAATGCTTTTAGTGTGTCACTAAACTGAGCGACAGATACACCATTTACACTATCTGTAAATACATCATGTTTAGGAAGCGCCAGCGGCAAGCCCGGATCGCCTAGTAAGGCAAATTTTCTAAAATTTGACGCTGTAAATTCGTCGATACTGCTTACATAACGTAAATTTTTAGACAAACGATATCCATCTCCCAAAGTTGGCAATTCACCATTATCCATTTTAGTAAACCCTTCCTTCATGTAATTTAAATTCATGATACGATTTTGGTCGGCATAGACAAGCTGTGTTGTAGTCATCAATGCAATAGCGCCACCATCGGATTTAGTGAGTAAAATTTCACCTGCAGATACTATACTCGGGTTATCAAATGGTGCGAAATCGCATGTAGCGGTGATAAACAATGGTAATTTGTTTATGTTGGTTAAATAATTAACATCATCCATAGAAAATATACGCTCTTCACACCAACCCAGTGGACCACCATGTCCATTGTAATTCATTAAAAAAGTACCATTGTATAAATTTGCAACTACTGCTTTGTTCGCATCGGGAGTTCGTGGACCAGCAGGCGTGGATTGTTGAACATACCCATCTACATATATTTTGTAATTATTAAACGTAGGTAAAGAATCATTGATAAATTTTGACATCAATTCGGCATCATCCAAATGCAACCCACCGTCTTCATCATCTGCATTGAATGTCATATTATTTTTCCAAGGTCCAAAAGATTTTGGACTATCATAATTGATTATTTTATTGATTACATCTGCTGCTTTGCTCGTAGAGTTAACTGTAAATCGTCCAATGCCAATATCCAATGTATTGGTATGCCCAAATGAATAATTATTGATATCTTCAGTGTCGTCTAAAAAGCCAAAAAAATCATCGGTACAATAGCCGCTCGTTTTATTGATACTTTCATTGGTTTCATATACGGGTACAAAATTGGTATTATTAGCAACACGATCTTTATAATCGTAAGATGCGTCTCCCATCATCAACACATATTTGGCTAGTGAACTAGGGCTCGATTTATCGTAATACATTTTTAGAAAATCACGCAGTGCGGTTACATCTTGTGATCCCGATGAAAATTCATTGTATATTTCTTGAGGTGTTACAATCAAGGTTTTGTAACCTCTTTTGTTTGCATGATAATTGGCTAGTCGTTCGGCTTCTGATTTGAGCGAAGGATGTGTAATGATGATATAATCTTTAGCTGTCGAATTGTGTAAGTTTTGATTAGCTAAACTTCCAACAAATACAGGTGTGCCCGCAACTGTACCATCTGTTGCTACAAATCGATGTAGTGTTGAAGCGTCTTGGTTAAAAGATGCATTACTTCCTGAAAATGTAACATTCATACGCTCAGGCACCAATGGATTTGTGACGTCCCAAACTTGTACATTTGAGGTAACATTTTGAATTGTATACGAAGCTATATTTCCTGGCGCTACAGCATTCCAATCTGCAAAATTTAAATAGCCATTAAACACTAAATTTCTACGGAAATTCAATTCGAAAAAATCCAAGTAACCATAAGCACTGCTACTTCCTTTTGTAAAAGTAAAATTCAAATTTGCAGTTGATGAAGGCAAAGGTACTGATGATGTTAAATCTGAGACTCTTAAAACCGGATCACTAAAAGTTAATCCAACAGCTGCCAACTGTATAGAATGCAAAATAGTTCCATTTAAATTAACATTCATGACACTTGTTCCTGAACTTGAAAAAGCACCCACACGTGTACGCACTTGAACTAGAGTGTTGGGATCAATGTTTGGAAAATTGAGATTATAGTTACGGTTTAAATAGCGCCCTGGCTGATCATTAAACTCATCACCCCACCACAATTTTCCAAATTTACCTGGATTCACAGAATCTTTTTCGTAGAAATAAAAATCATTGTACGAAGTTACAGCCACATTCGAAGTTGAAGGAGTTGCAATGGTTTGAATTCGCTTACCATTGCCATTATCAAAAGTTAAAAAATAATGACTCACTTCGCTGTAAACATTGAATTGATGTGAAAAACGTCTGTTAGCCGAATCTTTAAGAATTGCATGTGGGCCATTGGCATAAAATAAAAAATAATCGCCAACATTAAACACACCATCTCCGCCATCGACCATTTCTATAGCATTTTCTACCAAATCATCTGCTCTAGGTATAGCATTGTTTTCGGGAAGCATTTCTCCACCATTGCCATATAATCGAATATTTTTGGATGGTGTTCCAGCCAAATCAACACCAATAGAATTCTTGATAAAATTATAGTCTACTTTGTATACGCCCTGATTTGCTATTGCTATTTTGTACCAATTGCCTGAAGCTAAAACCGAATTTTGAGCATACACTCGACTTCCTGTGGTTTTATTCGCTGCTAAGGATTGTTCTTCAAGTTGTATCTCAAATCGTGTTATTTTCTCAATAGAACCATCAGCTAGTTGAATATATTGTGGAATTAAAATAAACGCTTGTGCTTGTTTTCGTTCAATACCTATACTGACCTTAGGTTCAAATGTTGTTGCAAATTTAATGGTTGGATATTTCTGCGCTGCATCGATTTTTATCGTTTGAATATTCTTCAACGTTACTTTTGGCATAGCATAAGTATTCAAAGCCCGCTTTTCGACCACATACATAGAATTCGTATCAATTGTAGCATTGGTAGGCGTATTAAATGAAGTCGAGTTCTTTGCTTGTTGAAGTGATTCAGGTGCACTTTTTGCTACCTGCGCCCAACACCAGTTTGAAGCAAGTATACTTGATAAACTAAAAATTAATTTTACTAATCTCATTTTACATGTGGTGATTACCAAAGGTAACCCAATTTCGTTTACGATAATCTGAATACGTGTAAAATTTATCTATGTCTTACTTTTTTAAAATATAATTAAATTATGGATTGAAAATCTTGCTTTCGAATCTTTTAAACGAAAAAAATGTTTCTTTAGTATTTATGCTTCTGGATTTTCTTCAGAATCGTGCATTGTAAGTTTAATTTTCAAGATTCGACGTTGATCCAACTGAAGTACAGTAAAATCAAAATTTTCGAAACTAAACACTTCATTTTGAACTGGAAATTTACCTGCTATTTCCAAGACCATGCCTGCCAACGAGTCGCTTTCTCCCCTTACTTCTTCAAAACGCTCTACAGGTATACTCAATACTCTACATACGTCATTAATTAAAGTTTTACCTTCAATGATATAATTGTTATCATCTATTTTTTTAAGCAAAAGTTCATCATCGTCAAACTCATCTTTGATTTCCCCAATAATTTCTTCCATGATATCTTCCAGTGTTACAACGCCTGAAGTACCACCAAATTCATCAACAACAATAGCCATATGTATGCGCTTATGCTGAAACTCTTTCAGTAAATCTTCAATTAATTTTGATTCATGTACAAAATAAGTTGGCCGCACTAAATCGTGCCAATTAAAATTGGGCGTATCCAAATAACTTAATAAATCTTTCGAATACAAAATGCCTTTGATTTGATCTAGCGACTCTTCGTAAACTGGAAAGCGAGAAAAACCGGTTTCCATCACTTGATTTTTCATTTGATCGTAGGACCAATTGTATTCCAAACCAAAAACATCCATACGAGTTCGCATGATTTGCTTCACTGTTATTTCACCAAACTTCAAAATACCTTTAAAAATATTGACTTCTTGTTTTGAAGCGCTATGCCCTACAGTAAGTTCAATTGCATTTTCAACATCTTCATTGCTGATGTCTTTTTTTGATTTTGAAGAAATACGACCTTCAATAAACGAAGTAGAATTGACTAAAAAATTACTCAATGGACTAAAAACATGATCCAAAAATGATATGAATGGCGCAGTAAATAAACTCAGCTTTAGGTTATTTTGCGTTGCATAAACCTTGGGCAATACTTCACCAAATAAGACTAAAAAGAAAGTTACAAAAACAATTTGAACTAGAACATTGACCAATGTTGCAATAGCTTCAGGTAAAGTTGGTGCTATTGAATGAATATCAAACAAATCGCTTATCAGCATATTGGTACTGATAATGACACCGATACTTAAAAAGTTATTGCCAATTAAAAGCGTGGCCAACAGACGTTTTGGATTTTCGAGCAATCGCAATACATTTTGATGTGTGTCTTCTTCTTTCTGTTTTAAATAATTGATATCTTTTGTAGATAAAGAGAAAAAAGCAACTTCAGAGCCAGCTATAAGTGCTGTAAAGATAAGTAAAACGACTATGAGTACAGCCAATACAATATCAGTATTTGTACTTAAAGTGGTCGACAAAAGGGTTGAAAGCAAAGTGGTGTATTCCGAATCAGGGTCCAAGGTTAATGAGTTTCGTTAAGCATTACACACGACTTGGTTAGGTCGCTGTATATATTTTATTTGTGCAAATATATTAAAAAGGTAATTCATCTGCCAAATCATTCGCTCCATTAGACAAACTATCATCAATAATATCATGCGAAGGAATGATTTCTGTTGCATCATTATCTCCTCTATGGTCAGCTGCTCGCTTATCGAGCATCACTAAATTTGATGCAATAATTTCAGTCATGAAACGTCTGTTTTTATCTTTGTCTTCCCAAGATCGTGTACGTAGGCTTCCTTCAATATGCACTAGACTTCCTTTGTGCAAATATTTTGTAGCCAACTCAGCCAAACCTCGCCATAGCACTATATTGTGCCATTCGGTTTGTGGTATAGTATTCCCTTTTTTGTCTTTAAAGGTTTCGGTTGTAGCTAACGGGAATTTTGCTACTGGGATGTTCCCTTCGATATATTGAATCTCAGGATCTTTACCTAAATTTCCAATCAGAAATACATGGTTTACGCCTCTCATAAAGCTTTATTTTTGCAGATTATCTAACTTTTGAAGTTTAAAGATAATTGTTTTTTTGAAAAAAAGAAATTAATATGCGAGGAAAAGCAAACGCTGAAATATCCTTTTTCATTACTTTTTGGAGCTTTAGTTTATTTAACGCATTAGGATTAAACAATTTAATTCGATGGAAATAGCCTTTAATTTTTTGATGAGTAAGTGTTTGGTCAGCATATTGGGGCTCACCTTCAACTGTTCCAATAGAGTAATAAGGAGTTAAATCTACATTTTCAGAATCGGATTCGAGCATAAAAAATGTGTATAGATTATGCCAAATGTCTTTTTCGGTTCGTTTAGTAATATATAGATGATGTTTATCCTCAAATACCAAAAAATGCATATGTCTAATTTTTAATATCAAGCGTTGTTTTTTGACAGGAAAATCGTCTATGCGTTGCAAAAATTTAGCTTGACAGTGTTCTTCAAATGGACATTGATTGCAATTTGGTTGTTTAGGGGTGCAAATTGTAGCACCCAAATCCATAATAGCTTGATTGTAAAGTGCCGCCTTCGAATGCGGCAATAGAGATTGTGCAAATTCTTGAAATGATTTTTTGCCGGCAGTATCGTGAAAACTAATATCTAATCCAAACACACGACTTAAAACTCGGACCACATTGCCATCAACAACGGCATAAGGCAAATCAAATGCAAACGATGCTATAGCTGCAGCAGTATAATCCCCTACACCTTTCAATGCTCTTATGCTTGCATACTCTTTTGGAAACTCACCTCCTAATTCGTTTTGAATGTAGCGAGCTGTATACAGCATATTCCGACATCGATTATAATATCCTAAACCCTGCCAAAATCGATAAACTATTTGTTCGTCAGCTTCAGCTAGCTCTTTGACACTAGGATAATTTCCGGTTAAGGTTCTGTAGTATTTTTCGCCTTGATCTACTCGAGTTTGTTGTAAAATTACCTCACTCAACCAAATTTTATATGGATCTTTAATCCCTTTCCAAGGCATTGTTCTGGTATTCTGTTGTTTGTTCCATTTGAGCAAAATGGCACTAAATTGCTGATTTTGAAGCACTTTTAACGTAAAATTGTTGAAAAAAAGGTGATAAGTTGATGTAATTGTAAAAAAAATAGCATTACTTTTGCTCCAAAGTTAACTTAAAATAACACTACAGTGAAAAAAGCCGACCTAATAAATAACATAGCAGAACAAACAGGTGTCCCTAAAGTGGATGTACTTGTATCACTTGAAAGTTTTTTTTCCAACGTGAAACAAACACTAGCAGAAGGAGAAAACATTTACATTAGAGGATTTGGTAGTTTTGTTACCAAAAAACGTGCCGCGAAAGTAGGCCGAAACATAAAAAAGAATACTTCGGTATATATACCCGAACATTTCATACCTGCATTTAAACCTGCTAAAGAATTTGTAGACGAAGTTAAAAAGATCAAAACTTCAAATATTGAAGTCGTGAACGAGAAAATACAGTAGAAAAACAACAAGCCCAGTGCAAAGAAATCAATATTTACTCATAGGGGTTGCGCTTTTAGTAGTCGCAGCCCTTTATTTTTTTGGAAATACCCAAGGTAATAAAAATAAAACCAAGGCCACTACAACAGCTGGTGATGGGCATCAACATGACCCAATGAATCCCACTTCTGAGATCAAAGCTTTGGACATAGATTCCTTCAAAAATGCAACAACAGCAAAGCTTTCAGCCCCTTTAAAGGCTAAGATAGAACAACTCACCAGCCTAGCCGAAAAAGAGAATACTGCTGTAACATATAAGGACGTGGCAGAGTTTTGGGAGAAGCAAAACGAATTGACTATAGCAGCTAAATATTATAAAAAGGCTGCTTTCTTGGAAAATACAGAAAAAAGTATCACCTTTGCAGGAAATTTACTGATGGCTATCCTGCAAAAAACAGAAGATCCATCGGTGAGAAAGTGGCAAGCGTTAGAAGCGATTGAATGTTATACCAAAGCATTGGAAATCAATCCTGACAATGTAGACACAAAAATTGCCTTAGCTACCTGCTATACTGAAGGAACCGGCGAGACCATGAAGGGTGTAACCCTGCTGAGAGAAGTGACTGCTAAAGACAGCACCAACATATCGGCAAACATCATTCTAGGTAAGATGGCTATCCAGTCTGGACAGTTAGATAAAGCAATAAAACGATTAGAACTAGTTCTTTCTTTACGCCCGGACAATACCGAAGCGATGTATTTTTTAGCCGAAGCCTACAAAGGACAAGGCAACAAAACCAAAGCTATCGAATTGTTTGAACAATGTAAAAAATTGGTCAATAGCCCGGAATTCTCGAATGAAATAGACAACTATATAAAAACATTTAAGTAAACTTATTTTTAAACAAAAACATTTTAATCATGCCTTGCGGAAAAAAACGTAAACGTCACAAGATTGCAACACACAAACGTAAAAAACGTTTGAGAAAGAACCGTCATAAAAAGAAATAATCAATTTCTAATACAGAACTGTTAATCAAGTATTTTGCTTCAAAGCGAAATACTTGATTTGTTTATGCATGTATGATTATTGTTGTGATAAACTCTTGGACTAGTGGACAAAGAACTTATTATTCAATCATCGGATGCCGGTATTGAGATTGCTCTTTTAGAAGATAAAAAATTGGTTGAATTGCATTATGACAATTCAGGCGGCAGTTTCAATGTGGGCGACTTATATCTGGGCAAAATCCGAAAAGTCATGCCCGGACTAAATGCTGTTTTCGTGGACATAGGCCACGAGAAGGATGCTTTTTTGCATTATACGGATCTCAGCCCATATTTTAAAAGCTTAGTCAAATTTACCGAAATGGCTATGAGTGATAAATCTGTGCCTCCTTTCGATTTTACAAAATTTGCCATAGAACCAGAAATAGTTAAAACTGGTAAGATAGCTGAAGTAACACAAGGTAAACCTCATGTGTTGGTTCAAATCCTAAAAGAACCTATTTCCTCTAAAGGTCCACGTATCAGTTGCGAAATTTCGATACCTGGACGGTTTATTGTGGTGACACCATTCAATAATTTTGTCAATGTATCGCGCAAAATACATTCTACAGAAGAACGTAAACGCCTGCAACGCATTATAGAAAGTATCAAACCCAACAATTTTGGGGTAATTGTTCGAACAGCTGCCGAAGGCCAAACGACAGCCGAATTGCACAAAGATTTATTGGGCATAATAGATGCTTGGAAATCGATTCAATTTAATTTGAATGGCGCTAAACCTGCTCAAAAAATATTGAGCGAACAGAATAAGACCACTTCCCTATTGCGTGATTTGCTCAACAAAGATTTCAATAAAATTATTGCAAATGATAGTTCTATAGTCAAAGATGCTAAAGAATATATAGCCAACGTAGCGCCTGGGCGCGAACATATTGTGAGTCATTATCAAAATGGCGCCACAATTTTTGATCATTATGGTATTTCGAAGCAAGTCAAATCTTCTTTTGGCAAAACAGTCATGCTTGACAGTGGTGGCTACCTGATTATAGAACATACCGAAGCGTTGCACGTCGTGGATGTGAATAGTGGACACAAATTTTCGAGCGAAAACCAAGAAGAAACTGCCTTCAATACCAACCTTGAAGCTGCCAAAGAAATAGCGATACAATTAAGACTAAGAGATATTGGCGGTATTATCATTGTTGATTTTATAGACATGCGCAATGCCGACCACCGTAGGCAAATAGCCGATGAAATGGAACGCTTCATGAAAGATGATCGTGCCAAGCACAGCGTATTACCCTTATCCAAGTTTGGATTGCTGCAAATTACAAGGCAACGCCTTCGCCCCGAAATTAATATTTCTACTGGCGAAACTTGTCCAAGCTGTCAAGG
>JBILCF010000062.1:0-14559 GCA_044353325.1 Chitinophagaceae bacterium
CTACAAACGTCTACTTTGGTTATCAATGATACTGTAAACCAACTTACAACTGACACATCCTATCAAACAGCAAACAATACCTTTTATCTTCAATATCAAGATGCTGCTGGAAAAGGATGTAGTTTTGATTTTGAGGGAAATCAAATACCTGCAGAAGGAAATTTTACAATAACGCCTAATTTTACAGAGATTTTACCTGGAAGTAAAAAAGTTTATGTTCAGTTTTTTTACAATGGTAATTCTTTCCAAGGGCAATCAGGGGCAGTAAAAATCAGTGGAAGCGGATCTTCGGCTATTATTGAATTTTGTAAAGTGAATTTCAAAAATTCGTTTGGAGAAAACCATACTTGTTCTTTTAAGTCTAACTTGCCGTAATTATACATCATTAACACTTTCACCGACAAATTAGTTGCATTTGTAGACATCTATGATTACTTTTGTCTTACCATTCAATTTAATAATCTATTATGACAAAGAAAATAAATATATTCACTGCATTGATTTTTGTCTATTCTATAGTTGTCTGCACTGTGTTTAAAAAAAATCAAGAACAAACTTTACTTTCTAATAAAGCCACTGAAAATTTTGAATTTCACCAAGGTTCAACCATTCAAACTTCAACAACACTTAAATCAAATATCCAAGATCAAATAACGGCTTCCAATGGTGTTTACACTCAACAATTGAACTAGATTTATTGTATTTGGATTAATGCTTCTTGCAACAATTTTGCTTTATTTATCGGTATTACACCTACTTCTTCACACACAAGTCCGCCTGCTAGATTAGCCATTTCGGCACTCATTTCCATATCTTTTGTTAGTACATAAAACAATGTAGCCACTGCTATGACTGTATCGCCAGCACCAGAAACATCAGAAATTCGTCGCACATGAGCAGGCAGTAATTTACTGTTTTTATTTTCTTGGAAAAATACACCTGCCTCTGATAACGTGATAAAAGTAATATTATGATGTAAGGCATTTTTCAATTGTGTATGAATTTCTTTTAATGCAGAAACTTTTACATCAGGAATTACTTTGCCTAAGGCTTCTTTTACTTCTTTTAAATTGGGTTTAAATAAATCAACTCCTTGATATGACAGGAAATTAGTTTGCTTTGGATCAACTGCCGTAAAAACACCAACATGTTTGCAATGTGTAATGATTTTCTCAATGACATTTTTTTTCAAAACACCTTTATTGTAATCTTCAAATATTAAAATATCTGGCTTTTCAATTTGAATGGCTTTGAGGCATGTATCAATAAAATGATGTTCATCTTTGATTGATAATTCTGTTGTAATCTCTTCGTCTATTCTTACTATTTGTTGGTTTTTGGCCAATATTCGAGTTTTCGAAGTTGTAATTCTTTCTTTACTTGAGATAATATATTCTGTATTAATTTGATGCTCATTTAACTGAGTAATCAAGTTTTTGCCAGTTTGATCTTGACCAATGACAGAAAATAAATAAACTTCAGCGCCTAATGCATTACAATTTAATGCAACATTTGCAGCGCCACCAGGTCTACTATCTTTTTGAGTAACAGACACGACTGGTACTGGAGCTTCTGGCGATATACGATCTATGTGTCCTATCCAATAGTTATCGAGCATCGCATCACCAACTACAAATACTTTGAGTTGTTTAAGTTGAGAAAAAAGTTTTTTAAGTTGACTAGCAGTGTATGTTTTCAAACCGATTAATATATTGTTCTTGTGAATGCAAATATAACCCTTATGGTAGAAATTATTTTTTTGAAGAATTTTTATTTTTCTTAAATAGTGGACTATCCTTCAAGCTAATAGAGTATTCTAAACCTGTGATGTAAATATTTTCGATGTTCGCAACGTTAAAAATACGTTGAACGAGATAATACATGCCTACTTTACTAAATTTATTTAATTTGTAATCAAAGCCTGCTTGTAAACGAATGCGATGCCACTGGTCTTGAGATATAACCCTTCTAGGATCAAATAATTGATAGCGAGTTTCAGCACTGAAATAAGGGGATAGTTTTTTATTCAATTGATAGGCAATATCTACCTTGTGTCTTGAATACCATTCTGGTACAAAACCTGATTCGCTTGTATAAATATTTCTATATTCGACTTGTAATCTATGACGGTATGCCAACGTGAATCTTTTAATTTTTTGTTTAGCAGTAATGTCCCACATTAATCTATGCCTAAAATCAAAATAGTTTTCATCGTTTAATTTATTGATAAATCGATAAACTAATGCTGTTTTGATATGTTTATTGATATTACGTTCTAGACCTATGTTGGTATACAACAAATTCAACCGAGCGTAATTTTCGTTCAATCTAAGTTCTTGTGTAAATACGGCACTTGTTTTTTTTGTTAAAGCATAATCTGCACTGAATGTATTCCACATTCCAGCGTCTTCATATGAGGGTGCAAATTGACCATACGAATAATGATTAAGAAGCACAAAACAAGTCAACAAAAGTTTAAAGGCCTTCATTGCTTAGTTCTTAAACGTATTGATGTCAATTTGTGGCACAATCAATTCTTCTTTACGACTTTTAATTTCCACTACTTTTACCACAGCACTATCTAGTGCGTTGTTTACTAATTGTTTAGAATACACGATAAGGGTGTATTTACCCTCGCGTAAATAATTGAAATAAAATTCGCCATCTTGATCGGTGTCGGCATTGTCGCCAATACCTGGCTGATCGCCATATTTAATATATACTTTTATACCACCAATAAAACCTGAATCATTTTGTACAAAGCTATTGCTATAATTTCGTGCAAATACTTTACCGCGTATTGAAGCTCTTCCACCTTCGCCTGCGCCTTTTTTGCAAGCCGCAAATCCAATAATGATTAATAATGCTATAAAAATTGATTTGAATCTGTTCATAGGAGTAAAATAATTTAAAATGAAAATTGAGCCAAAGTAGTATTAATCATCGTCACCACCAGCAACTTCCAAGCGATTTTCATTTTCTTTAGCATTGTAAAACACATGTACTTTAGCTGTGTCGCGCAAGAAATTTATATTTTTAATTTCTACACGATGAATAGGTAATCCAGTTCTATTGACCAAATCTGCTATGAGTTCTTCGCGCTTATTTGGCGTGATTAAATCAACGCGTTCATAGGTTATTTCCTTAAAGTTTTCGTGCGTCAAAGAAATAAAACGATCTAATACAACTGTCAATAATAAAATAGCAGCATTACTTAAAAGTAAAATGCCCCAATTTGAAAACACAGCATGATCGTAAATAATTGAAAGCGAATTGATCATTCCTAGTGCTAAACAGATAAAGAAATAACCCATTTCCTTAATTGGGATTGTTACTGTTCTGTATCGCATGATTGAAAATACCGCAAACAAGCCAAATGCTACACCTTGCTTGATATGTGTAGTACTCAATAATGTAAATATGATAAAATTGAAAATGAAAAACGTAAATAAAAAGTCTTTATTCTTGTGGGTTGGGTAATAAATTAAACGAACAAGGATAAATAAGGCAACAAAGTTGATCCCAAATCGAGTGATTAACTCAATGGAATCCATAGGTACATCTTTCAATTCCTTGATTATTTTTTCAGCATCTTGCATATTGATTTATTTTGTTTAGTTTTAATAGTATGGGTTTAAAGTTATTGTGTTTAATTTGATCTTCAAGTAAAGACACGCCTATGGCATATTTGCTGAAGCTACTTTCGTGTATTCGCAAGCGTTTCAACACTTGTATTGTATTGCTGAATACGTCGGTTTTCCCTTGTTTTACTTCAATAACGACTAAGTCAGGTAGTTCAAGGTGTTTGATGCCATTGTCGAAATTGATATTTATATCAATCGTAATACGTTCAGAAAATGTTTTATTGGTAAGGGTAATCCGGTTAAAATGATTGGATAATTTTTTGACAATGGGTTTGTTCTGAAGTCGTTTGTATTGAATTAAATTATAGTCATTTTCTGGAACTTCATGGTATAATGCAGGTATCACTTTTCGTTGCTTGTCTGTGCGAGTACCAAAAAGCTTGCGTTTTATTTCATAAAAACTCAGTTTACTTTCTACATATTCTCTACTTCTAACTTTTACTCTATTGACGCAGCCATTATGGTGATCTTTGTAAAATTGGAAGTCTTCAGTATCAAAATAAATGGTATTGTAAGTAAAAATGCGCGTCTGGTCAATTTCTAATACAAACTGATCGTTTCGAATACCATCAAGTACCTCTACCAATTGTTTTTTTGACAAAATATATTTTGAGTCAATTCTGTTTTGCAACTTAACACTGTCAAGTTGTTTAAGCGTCACGGACTCAAACTGATTTAGACTTTGAATGATATCTTGCATAGTATGTGGGACTTACGTTCTAGCAATATCTATGCTAGTTTGGGCTTGTCCCTTAGTTTAATTTCATGCAATATAAAAAACTTAACATTATAATAATAGTAAATAATTGAGATAAAGATTAAAACTACTATTCAATAGGTAAAATAACCTAAAACGTCATTCTTGATAAATTAGAATACAAACAAATTTTATCTTGAAATTAGCTTACCAGCTACTTTCTGTGTTTTTTACAACAGTAAATACGCGAGATAAATTAAATCCTAACTGCACTTGGCCTTTTGACCAATCTTGTGTTGTTTCAGTTATAAACGATTTTTCATTCATACCGCGTGCATTGCTCACGTGAAATTGAAATACATGTCCTCCAGTTTCGACATCGAATCCCAATGACAAAGGAAACATATTGTAACCTTCGCGGCCTCCACTAATAATAGGGTAGGTGTCTACAATAAATGCACTACGGTTAGATATTTTAATTCTTGCACCAACACCCATAGCAATCATGTCATTTTTTTCTATGGCTAAATCTACTAAGTTTCGGTGTACAAAAGTGGGTGAAAGTTGCAAGGTAAATGCTTCACCAAATTTTCGTCCTACAATGACTTGATGGTAATAACCTATTCTATATGGTATTGTATTGATTTTAGGTTCTTTGATTTTAGTCGTATTCATTGTAATACCGGAAATCCATACAATTGAAACAGGTATTGGTTTTAATCCTATATGTTGGTGTGCAATTCTGTATTTTACAAAGCCATCCAATTCTTTATTGAAGGTACTACGTCCAACCCCTAAGGTAAGATTTTTAGTTACACCATAATCAAATCCCATACGCATGGATGCCTGGTCGAGTCCAAACAACTCCCGCAATCCGCCATTTATAGGACCAAAACGATGAAGAATGCGAAAATCCAATACACCCTTCCCAGTAAATTCCATTGAGTGTCCATTGATGACTCTCGATGATTTAAAAGCATTTTTAATGTATTCTTTTTGAGGTTTTGTGTCTTTTTCAAGCATTTTTTCTAAATCAGTGTCAGCCTGGGCAGAAACATAGAAATTCGAAAATGCGAAAGAGAAAACAAGTAGAAAACTGAAAAATTTGGAGCAAGTCATGAGTATGGCGTTCTGTTTATTTAATAGGTTCAAGTGTACAGTTGATTTCAATTTTAACTTCTTTTGAAATTTTATCTTTTACTGCACCTGGTATGGCGATATTATAATCTGCAAGCAATACATTGAATGAAGAGGCTAGGACTGCTTTGCCTTGTTTGATCATAATTTTCCCTTTTTGTTTAATGTCTTTTGTAACACCATGAATTGTCAATTTTCCGGAAGTTATTGCATCGTATTCACCATCTTTGGCAAAATTAATTGCGCTTATATTTTCAATGGTACCTTTAAATGTAGCTTTAGGAAATTTAGTACTTTCCATATAGTTTTCATTGAAATGTTCTTGAAGCAATTGTCTGTCAAACACAAAACTTTTAATTTGAACAATAAAATCTAAAGTGCCTGTTTTGGAGTCTATCAATGAAGCAACAGATTTGTTGACGCCTTCTATAGTTTCTAGAGGTGCTTTGGAAACAAATTTTATAGTTCCAGTTTTAGTCAGATATTTTTGAGCATTGGTTTGTAAGGCTAATAAGCATAACAAAGCGAAAAGTATTTTTTTCATGTTTATTTATTTTGTGTTTTTTGTACAATAATTCATTTCAACTGTATTGCCAAATCCAAGATCAGTATCTATAGTGTATCCAGTTATAATCCCTTTTAAAGCAATATGTTCACCTGTTTTAAGTTGGTTAAATTCTTTGGTATAACGTGTATCTATTTGACAAATAATGCTTGACATCGTATTGGTATCACCAAGCTCAATAGCTATGGCATTCGCCTCATTTTTAATTGATTTGATATTGCCATCTATGCCTACTAATTTATCTTTTAATTCGCTCAAAGAAGCGGTATCATTGGATACTTTGTCCATAATTTGAGCAAAATTAAAATTGGCATTCACTTCCTTTTCGGCATAGTCATTGACTGGTTTATTTACAAATTTAAATCCTATAAAGGCAACTATGATTGCCAAAACCAAGACTGCAAGTATGAGTTTAACTGATTTTTTCATATGAATTGATTTTTTTAATTATTCAAAGCGCCTGCCTGTATCCAAGCAAATAGTTTGTTTAAGGTACAAGGATCCAACTTTGGAGAACCTTGTGGCATTGGTTTAAAACCATTTGAGTGATTCATCGACCCCCAAAGTGATCCGTTATTTACATATTGTTTGACGTTTGAATATCCTTCAAGGTTGATACCAGCCGATGGTGAACCTCCTCCATGGCAATTTGTACAATATGTAGTCATGAGTGGAGCTACAGTTGTTGCATATTTTATATTCGTCGTATCACAAATTGAGGATTTGAGTAAATCTTGTTTATTGTTATTAGTACAACTGACAAAAAAAAGTATAGAAATAAGTACGAAGGTTAGAAATGAAACTGCTTTTTTCATTGAATGTTTAATTTTTATCAAATTTAAATGATTGTTGCAACATATTTTTTGGTTAATTAATAATTAGCAAAGTATTAGGAAATGAAAAAAAATAAATATTTTTTTATTTTTAAACAAGTATTTTAATATGAATAGTGTCTTTTAATGAAATTAAAACAACATGTCACAATTATTTTTTTATAACTAAGTAGTGTTGCCAAACGTTTTTTGTTGTATTTTCGTCTTTCAGATATACATAAAATCTAAAAATGAGAATTTCAAATATCAAAATCAATGTTTTAACATGTTTACTTATTTTGGCTGGTTTATTAACTAAAGCTCAAGTAAGTGGGACAATTACTTTAGGCCCAGATATTACAGTTCCAACTTGTGTGCCATGTACTACAATTAAGGCAACTACAACTGCCCCAAGTATTGGAACAAATAACTATACTGTTAACCAGATTACATATACACCTTATTCTTTTGCGCCAGGTACTATTATACCATTAAATGTGGATGATATGTGGTCGAGCATAATTCCAATTCCATTTGATTTTTGTTTTTATGGAAATACTTACAATCAATGTATTGTTAGTTCAAATGGTCAAGTGAGTTTTAATATAGCGCAAGCAAATACTTTCAATCCATGGGCTTTCGGTGCAGTAGCGCCAATGCCGAATGCTGCTTTTACAGCTGCGCACAATTCTATTATGGCACCTTACCATGATATATTACCAACTACACTTGGTATTATGTCTTATCAAACAATCGGGACTGCACCTAATCGTGTATTTGTGGTATCTTGGAATAATTCACCTATGTTTTCGTGTACTAACTTATTGGTTTCGCAACAAATAGCAATGTATGAAGGTACTAATGTTATTGAAACTTATATTTCAAATAAACCCTTTTGTGGTTGGAACTCTAGTTTAGCGATACATGGTATACAAAACAATGGTGGTACTATTGCTCATATCGTTCCAGGTCGTAATTTACCTACACAATGGACAGCTACAAATGATGCTTGGAGTTTTCAACCAACTGGCGGCGGCGGTGGCGGTGGTCAAGCAGGTGTTTCATTTGAATGGTTTAATATGAATAATCCTAATGTTCCTTTGGCTACAACTGCTGATTCATTAGTTGTTTGCGACACAGTTACGTCTGCTTATAGAGCAATTGCTACTTTTTATCTGTGTGGAGGAATTGAAAAAGATACTGATGAAATAACGATCATCAAACAATTGCCAATTCAACTTTCTGTACCTAACATCACTGACGTAAATTGTTATGCTGGTGCTGATGGTGCATTTACAGTGTCTGCTACAGGTGGTACAAATACGTTTTCGTACACTGTGAATGGTAATCCAATGAGTGGAAGCACTCAAACCGGATTAATTGCAGGAACATATACAGTAGTTGCAACAGATGGTAGCAATTGTACGGCTTCGACTGAGATCACGATTAATCAACCTACTGAGGTCTTAATTGCCATTGTAGATCAAGTTGATGTGAAATGTAAATACCAACGTACTGGATCTGTATTATTAGATGCAGTTGGCGGTGTACCTTCTTATTTGTATTGGTATGGTAGCAATGCGGCTAGCCTAAATCCTTCAATGGAAACTTTGGCTGCAGGAACATACCGATTCTATGTTGCTGATTCACATGGTTGTTTAGATTCTGTAGATACTGAAATACTACAACCTGATTCATTGTTGAGTGTGTATCTAATTCCACAAATCGCTACTTGTATCAATAAAGCAGATGGTTCAGTCGAATCCATAGCTAGTGGTGGTGTACCTCCCTACAATTACGAATGGAATAGTCGTCCTCCTCAATATACGCCAACAGCAACTGGGTTAGAAACAGGTGTTTATCATGTACTTGTTACAGATGCCAATGGTTGTATTACTGCTACGCAATCTCCAGTGGAACAACAATTGTGTTGTCAAATCTTTTTGCCAGATGCCTTTTCGCCAAATAATGATACTAAAAATGATGTGTATCGAATCTTAGAATATGGAGGTGGTGTAATCATGGGCGAATTTAGAATATACAACAGATGGGGACAAGAAGTCTTCAGTACGAGAGATATTACCAAAGGTTGGGATGGTAACTTTAAAGGTCAGCCACAAAATATGGACACGTACAATTATGTCGTAGTTTACCAATGCAATGAAAAAGGTGTGATTTCTCAAAAAGTGAAGAAGGGAGATTTGATCCTAGTTCGATAAATTACTATAAGATATAAATTTAAAAACCCGATTCATTTGAATCGGGTTTTTAAATTATGTAAATCTTAAATACGATTTGAATATTAATTTATATTATTGCTTTGCTGCCATGCGACAGTCTTCTAATATAGCATCAACTTTTTCTGGGGTAAGATTTTCTTTGTAAAACTTACCAAGCTGCATCATAGGAGCATAGCCGCAAGCACCTAAGCATTCTGCAGTTTTCAAAGTAAACATACCATCAGCAGTTGTTTCACCATTTTTAATACCTAGTTTTTGTTTGATGTGGTCGATGATTTGATCACTGCCGCGCAACATACAAGGCCCTGTTTGACAAACTTCCAATACATATTTGCCAACAGGTTTCAAATTGAACATAGTATAAAACGTAGCTACTTCGTATACTTCAATTGGTGTAATTTGAAGTTGTTTAGCGACTTCATCCATTTGTTCTATAGTCAATGAGTTGTTGCCAGTTTCTTGTATTAAATGTAAAACAGGAATCAATGCGCTTTTTTGTTTTCCTTCAGGATAACGTTTGCTAAGTTCTTGTATTTTGGTAATTATATCTTGTGAAAACATAGTCTTTGTTCGTTCAATAGTATTCGTAAAGTATTTGTGTTTAATTTGTTTCGTAGGTGTCGTTAAGCATCTAATTCACCGGCTATTAAGTTCATGCTACTCATGGTTACAACAGCATCGCTCAACATACTTCCTTTAATCAATTCTGGATAAGCTTGGTAATAAATAAAGCATGGTCTTCTGAAATGTAAACGATAAGGCGATCGTCCGCCGTCGCTGATCAAGTAAAATCCTAATTCTCCATTTCCACCTTCTACTGAATGGTATACTTCACCAACAGGGAGTTGTGTTTCGCCCATCACGATTTTAAAGTGATAGATCAAGGCTTCCATTTTGGTATAAACATCTTCTTTTAATGGAAGATAAAAATCAGGTAAATCAGCATGAAATACTGTAGGATCCAAATCTTTAATTTTATCTAAAGCTTGACGAATGATGCTCATACTTTCCCATATTTCACCATTTCTAACCAAATAACGATCGTACGCATCGCCAGTAGTTCCAACAGGTACAGCAAAGTCAAAATCTTCGTAACTGCTATAAGGATGTGCTACACGAACATCATAATCTAAACCTGTTGCACGGAGATTTGGTCCGGTAAAACCATAGTTCAAAGCTCTTTCAGCTGTGATAGGTCCTGCGCCAATAGCACGTTCCATGAAAATACGATTTCGTGTCAATAGGCTTTCAAATTCACGCATTGCATGCGGAAATTTGTCCATGAAGTTATCAATTTTTTGGAAAGCAATATCGGAGAAATTGCGCTCCAAACCACCTATACGTCCAATATTGGTTGTAAGACGAGATCCACAGATCTCTTCAAATATTTCATAAATAAGCTCTCTGAACTCAAATACATAAACGAAACTAGTCAAAGCTCCTGTATCTACGCCAATAACCGAATTGCAAACTAAATGATCGGCGATACGCGACAATTCCATGATGATGATACGGAGGTATTCAACACGTTTTGGCAATTTGGCACCGATTAATTTTTCGACTGTCATGTGCCATCCCATATTGTTGATTGGCGATGAACAATAGTTTAGTCGGTCGGTTAATGTTGTGATTTGGTAGTATGGTTTGCGTTCGGCTAATTTTTCAAATGCACGGTGAATATAACCTACGGTTGGAACTGCTTCTACTATGCGTTCGCCATCCATTTCAAGGATGTTTTGAAACACACCATGCGTGGCAGGATGCGTAGGACCAAGATTTAATGTGGTCGTTTGTTTTCCGATTGAACCTTCAGGAAGTTGAATATTTTGCTTTTGACTCATTGTTGTAATTCTTTTTGCTATAGGTTTTTAACGTCCAAACATATCGTCATCTTTGTCGATACGCGTTTGGTCTTCAACAGGAAATTCTTTTCTCAAAGGGAAGTAATCCATTTCATCCACATTCATAATACGAATGAGGTTAGGATGGCCAACAAAATCGACACCAAAGAAATCGTAAGCCTCGCGCTCGAGCCAATTGGCTGTAGAAAATAGGTTACTTGCTGTGAATACTTTAGGATCATTGATATCGGTAAAGACTTTGAAACGAATACGATAACTTTCTCGTATGTTTTGCAACATGTATACAACTGCTAATTCACGTCCCACTTGATTAGGGTAGTGTACAGCAGTTAAATCTACTAAAAAATCGCATTGTAATTCAGGGTCTTCCTTGAGGAAAGTCAATACCTTTAAGTTATTTTCTTTGGGTGTTTCAAACGTCAAAATATCGTAATGAAGCACAAAGTCGGAAACTTGTTCTCCAAATTTTTGTATTAATCGTTGTTGTAATAATTCGTTGTTCAACATGTCTAGTTTGCTAATGTGTTTTGTAAAGACTACTGAATACCGTATTCGTTCAGTAAATGTTTGTATTCATCCGATTGGCGACGACGCAAGCTTTCGCTTTTTACCAATTCTTGTATACGCATAAAACCATCTAAAATAGCTTCTGGTCTTGGCGGACAACCTGGAACGTATACATCTACTGGAATGACTTGGTCAATACCTTGGAGTACAGAATAAGAATCGAATATACCACCGCTACTTGCGCAAGCGCCTACAGCCAATACCCAACGAGGTTCGGCCATTTGCAAATAAACTTGTCGGAGTACTGGAGCCATTTTTTTAGAAATGGTACCCATCACCATGATTAGATCGCATTGACGTGGTGTAAAAGCCATACGTTCTGCACCAAATCGTGCAAGATCGTAGTGTGCAGCAGCTGTAGCCATAAACTCAATACCGCAACATGATGTTGCAAATGGCAATGGCCATATTGAATTGCTTCGAGCTAAACCAACGGCTTCGCTCAATTTCATGGTAAAAAAGCCTTCGCCTGTAACACCTTGAGGTGGTTCTACTATTTTTACTTTTGTATTGTGTGTAACTGGACGCATGTATAAAAGTGTTTGAGGTGTTGTTTTAAAATGTACAAATAGGTTTTAAAGTATAAGTTGGAATTAATCTTCCCAATTTAAGGCTCCTTTTTTGATAATGTAAGTAAATCCTACAATGAAGAAACCAACAAACATAGCTACCGCGATGAAACCTTCCCAACCCAATTCCCTGAAATTGACAGCATAAGGGTAGAAGAAAATAACTTCCACATCAAAAAGGACAAACAAAATGGCCACTAAAAAGTACTTGACCGCCAATGGTTGACGTGCATTTCCTTCTTCTTCGATACCGCACTCAAAATTTGCGAGTTTATCTGTTGTCGTTCTTTTTGGTCCCAAAAGGTGTGTAGCACCCATCATTACTGCTACAAATCCAATGGCAACAAGCAATTGAATCAAAATAGGCAAATAATTAATAGGCTTACTTATAACTTCGAGTAATAACATAGTTCGTTTAAATTATACCCTACAAAAATAGGCCACAAAAAGTCAATCTTCAAATAATTGAAAGCTAATCTGAAATTTATTTTTCCTATACCTTATCCGCTTTATGTGCATTGCAGGTATGGCACATGGGTTGCAGATTTTCGAGGCTGTCATTTCCACCTTTACTTTTGGGTTGAATATGGTCTATGGTCATCAATTCGAAGTCTGCTGTGTATAAATCTACATGAAAACCACCTGCATGGTTTTTGGCTTTGATTAAATATACACCTTCTTTTGAACAACCTGTTTTTACGCATTTTCGACCCTTATGATGAAAAACCCTAAGCCTCCTATGTGTAGCATATTTGGTATCTAATTGCGCCAGATCCAACAATTCGTGGAACGCGTAATTATGGCCTAGTTTAGTTGGTATTTGCATATGCTTGTCAGGTCTCGGAAGCAAATATCATAAAAAATATGTTAGTTTTGCATTTATGTCTAAAGAAAAAGTAGCACAGTGTTCATTTTGTTTAAAACGAAGTGATGAAGTCAAAATGTTGGTGAGTGGCGCAAAAGCCTCTATTTGCGATGATTGTATCCAAAATGCAAGTCAGATAATACAAAATGAACTAGGACAGTTTAGCGAGGAAAAAGTACCTGAGTCGAAAGGTAAATTTTCTACCAAATTTAATTATAAACCCAAAGATATTACAGCTTACCTAGACCAATATGTGATAGGACAAGATGAAGCCAAGCGTGTGCTGAGTGTGGCTATCTATAATCATTACAAACGATTGAATCAAAAGGTAAGTGATGATGTTGAAATAGAAAAATCAAACATTATCATGGTGGGTGAAACAGGATCGGGTAAGACGTTGTTGGCTAAATCTATAGCTAAAATGTTGAATGTGCCATTTGCGATAGCAGATGCAACTGTATTTACAGAAGCAGGTTATGTAGGTGAAGATGTGGAAAGCATCTTATCTCGTTTGTTACAATCTGCCGATTATGATGTCGATCAAGCTGAAAAAGGCATTGTATTTATAGATGAAATTGATAAAATAGGTCGAAAAAGTGATAATCCATCTATAACTCGCGATGTGAGTGGCGAAGGCGTACAACAAGCGATGTTGAAATTGTTAGAAGGTTCGGAAGTGTTGGTGCCACCTCAAGGAGGACGTAAACATCCCGATCAGAAAATGGTGAAGGTGAACACACAAAACATCTTATTTATTTGTGGTGGAGCATTTGAAGGTATTGATAAAGTGATAGCTCGTCGTATCCAAACGTCGGCAATTGGTTTTAAATCGAACAATGAAAATAGCGCTTTAGAAAAAGATACTTTAATTCAATACATCAATACGATGGACTTGCGTTCGTATGGTTTAATACCTGAGTTATTAGGTCGTTTACCAGTAGTTACCTTCTTGAAATCGCTCGATAAAAATGCTTTGCGTCGCATATTGACTGAGCCTAAAAATGCTTTGATTAAACAGTATACCCGCTTGTTTGAATATGAAAATATCAAACTTAATATGACCGATGAAGCATTGGATTATATTGTAGAAAAAGCCATCGAATTCAAATTGGGTGGGCGAGGACTACGTTCTATCTGTGAGTTGGTGATGAATGATGCCATGTATGAATTGCCAGGGCAAAAGGACATACACGAATTTGTCATCTCATACGACTATGCTAAAGAGAAAATTGAAAAATCGAAGTTCTCGTATTTGAAAGTGGCTTAATGAGAGTTTTTCAAGTTGGGAGTTGATAGTTGTGAGTTGAGGGTTTTGAGCTTATTAAAAATTTATGAAAATTTGAAAGTTGAAATTAATCCAATTAAAGATGACATTTGGACTATTTCAAATCCAGTTGAATCAAAAATTAAAACTAAAGTTGAAGCTATTGGAATTGCTCTAAAAGATTGGGATATTAAAATAAATTATGGAATAAAGACAGGTTTTAATGATGCATTCATAATTGATGAAATTACAAAAAATGAATTATTATCTAAAGATGCAAAAAATGCTGAAATTGTACATCCAATTTTAAGAGGTCGGGATATTAATAGATATATTA
>JBILCF010000189.1:0-4997 GCA_044353325.1 Chitinophagaceae bacterium
ACCCTGTTAATCATGATACCATGTATTTTGGTACTGGCGAAGGTTGGGGTAATAGTGATGCATTAAGAGGTTTAGGGCTTTGGCGAACTACAGATGGAGGTGTAAACTGGGCTCAATTGCCATCAACGAACAACTCGGATTTTCACTATGTGCAAAAAGTAGTTGTAACTTCTTCTGGAGCTGTATATGCTGCTACTCGCAATAATGGGGTCATGAAATCAACCAATCACGGTAGTACTTGGACTAAAGTTATCGGAAATGGTGTTAGCGGTGGTACGAATAATAGCGCTTGTGATATAGAAGTAGGCGCTAATCAGGATGTTTATGTTGCATTTGGGATTGGTAATGCAGGTTCTATTTTCAAATCATCATTTGCTACACATGGTGCAAATACTGGAAATGTAGGCAATTGGAATAATATAACGCCTACTGGTAGTTTTCAACGAATCGAGTTGAGCTGTGCACCGTCGGATGCCAATCGAATATATGCAATTTGCGCTTCAGGAGCTGGTGGTACGCCATTAATTAGAACTTCAGCAAATGGAGGTACTTCATGGACAAATTGTACAAGTGCTGGATTTTGTGATCAAGGGACTACGAATCCTGATTTTACACGAAGTCAATATTGGTACGATTTAATTTCAGCAGTTTCACCTACCGATCCTAATACGGTTTATATTGGAGGAGTAGATGCATTAAAATCTACAGATGCGGGTATTACATGGACGCAAATCACCTCTTGGACAGGTGGTGGTACAAACACTTGTACTGCGCCTTCTGTTTTTGTTCATGCAGATCATCATGCTATTGAATTTAAACCAGGCAGTTCAACAGAAGTCTTATGGGGGACCGATGGAGGTGTATTCCGCTCAACAGATGCTGGTGCTACTTTTACATCAAAAAATACTGGGTATAATGTCACACAATATTATGCTGCTGCTATTCATCCAACGCAACAAAATTTTTTCATAGCTGGTGCGCAAGACAATGGTTCTCAACGTTTAAATGCACCTGGCATTTCAGCGGGTGTAGATGTCAGTGGAGGAGATGGGGCTTTTTGTCACATCAATCAAGTAAATCCCAATGTTCAAATCACATCATATGTTTATGCAAATTATTATTTTAGCAATGATGGGGGTAATTCTTTTAATTCTATGACTGGTAATACAAGTTCGCAAGGTCGATTTATCAATCCTACCGAGTTTGATCATGTTAACAACAGAATGTATGGTTGCTATGGTAATGGGAATTACGAACTCATTACCAATGTAGGGACAACAAACAATAGAGCCACACGTTCCGTTTCTTCAATTACGGGTAGTTCAAAACGACTTAGTACTGCAAAAGTAGATCCCAATAATCCAAACACTGTTTGGATGGGGTATAGCAATTCTGGTACAAGTATACATTTATTGAAAGTCAATAATGCAGCCGCGGCAACTCCTTTACTGACCAATAAATCGAGTGGATTACCTATAACAACTGGATTGTATTTAGCTGGTATCGATGTTCAAAACGGTGATAGTAATCATGTAATAGTTTGCTTCTCAAACTATGGTGTAAACAGTCTTTGGGAAACAACAAATGGTGGTAATACTTGGGTATCTGTAGAGGGTAATATGCCAGATATTCCGGTTCGTTGTGTTATGTTTCATCCTGATAGTTCAGGCATGGCCATTATAGGTACAGACCTTGGTGTTTGGAGTACAAATAATTTAAATGCTGGAACTACTGATTGGTCGCAAACCAATAGTGGTTTAGCAAATACTCGCATTGAAATGTTTAAATATCGTTCAACCGATCATGTTTTATTAGCAGCTACTCATGGTCGTGGATTGTTTACCACTACATTACCTCATACCCCTCGAATCAATTTTGTTTATGCTACTAATAATGTCGTTGAAACAACTGCCAATACTATCAATTGTCGTTCTTTTAAAGATTATACTGTAAACTTACTTTGTACGTATCCTCCAACTTCTCCTGTCAATGTCTCAATAGGTATTGCCAATGCAAATGCAACCCAAGGTTTGGATTTTGATTTCACTACAAATGGTAATTTTTCAGCACCATCTTCGACATTAGTTTTTACCTCCGGTGTAACCACTCTTCCTCTTACAGTTCGAATCTACAACGATTCAAGAAATGAACCTCTAATGGATTCGGTTCGATTTAATTTTACCATAAATTCAGGAACTGCATTGCCGGGCGAAATAAGCACTTGTACATTCAGGATAACAGATATGGGTGATAACCCTTTATTGACTCAAAAAATTATTTGGACTGAAAATTTCGAATCTGGTGTAAATCCGCCTACAGGATGGACCTATACTCAAAGCAATACAAATCGATGGGGCAATAAAAATTTTGTATGTGGTTCTACAATCAACAATTTTACAATGCAAATTTTTAATAATGCAACCAACACATGTGGTTATAATAACTCAGCAACATCAACAGCTATTGTAAGAAGAGTTGTCAATGCGGCGAATAAAACCAATTTGAAAGTTCAGTTTGATTGGGTAGGTGAAGGCGAAGGGGGTTACGATTGGGGTGAATTGGTTACATCAACCAACACTGTAACTCCATCTTGGACGGTCGTACCTGGTTCGCAACAATTAGTAGGTTCTACTTCAGTAGCCAATACAATTGTCAATTTGCCTGCTTCATTAAACAATACTACTTTTTTGCTTGGTTGGCGTTGGGTCAATGACGCTTCAGTAGGTGGTGTTTCAGTGGGAATAGATAATATAGTCGTTACTGGCGATTCTAATCGTGTAATAGAAAATACCTTGACCTCTAATGGAGGTTACCTTGGTCCGAATGAAGATTTGTATTATTACAACACAGATGGTGATATTATAGCTCGTATCGAAAATTTATCCAATCATAATTATGGTTGTACTTCAGTTGAAATTGATCGTGTAGGAACAAGTGCACAATTTATACCTGGAGAATCAAATGTTTTGAGGAAAGTTTTTGACAAAGCAATCAAGATTACACCTACAACTAACAATACGAATGGTCAATATCGAATGACACTTTATGTAACCAATACAGAAAAAGTAGGTTACGAAACCGAAGGACGTACATTTACCAATGATGCGTTTTTATTTAAAATGCCAGTTTCGCTAAATCTTGCCAATACAGCAACAAATCGTGAATATGCAACAAATGTTAGCAAGCAAGTCTATTTAAATGGATTTTCAATTTCAGGCGAATTCAATAGTGGGTTCTCTGGATTTGGCATAGGGAACCCTGGTTTAGGAATTGTATTACCATTTGATTTGGTTGATTTTTCAGGTCAATGGAATGGAAATTCTGTTAAGTTGGTATGGAATACTGAAAATGAAAAAAATGCGAAACAATTCGATATTGAGCGCTCATCAAATGGTATCGATTTCGAATCAATAGGAACAGTTCAAGCTTCAAATCCGCAATCCGCTTCATATCAATATGAGGATATGAATATTGGTTTACGTGCAAATCCGGCAAATTTCTATCGATTAAAATTAATTGATATTGATGGCCAATTTGTGTATTCTAAGTTGATCCAATTAATCAAGCAAACTTCTGGTAAAATGGTTGTTTATCCTAATCCTATCAAGGATGTTGTTACAATTTCTATTTCAAATTCAGCGAATGTGACCATTTTAAGTCAGGAAGGTAAAATTATTATGCAAAAAGAATTGAAAAGTGGATCGACTGAATTGAATGTAGGTTTTTTAGCAAACGGTATTTATTTCATTCGCAATGAAAAAACAAATGAAACAATAAAAATTGAAAAGAAATAATACAGTCTTCTGCATTAATTTAAATTTATGATCAAAAGAACAACTGTATTTTTTCTTGCTAGTATAAGTCTATTAACCATAACACAATTAGCTTGTAACGAAGAAAATTCTGTCCGTAAGCAAATTAGTAAATTGTTTCGCTACGATGATTTTGTCAAAGACGTTAAAGCGTCTAACACAACTACAGTTTCAGATAGTGCAAATTTGTTTGACAAAAATGAATTTGATCCCTTCAAAGATTCTATTGGGGATTTACTCAAAGATGTTAATCAACAATTGCAAATTGATAGTGCCAGTATTGTTCGATTAGGTATCAATGATTCTGGTATATTAAATCAAACTACTGTATTGGATTTATCGTCAGATTCCAGCGTTTCGAAAGATACTTTTACGAGCGATTTGCGAAAAATCCAATCAGAAGAAATAAAAGCGCTTAAGTTTAATTTATCACAGTTGAAACCAAAGGATAGTGTTAGTCAAGCTTCTAGTAATTGCAAACAAAAATTATGTAAAGTTTGGGCTCATATCCAAAAGGATAAACAACTGCTTTATTTATATGTTGATGGTTCGTTAGTTGATTCATTTAAAGTTTCTACTGGTGATACAAAACACGAAACGCCAAAGCTTGATCTTAGACCATCAGGACCTATGTTTAAAAAATATACTTCTAAAAAATTTCCGGGAGGGAACTATCAAGGTTTAGGCAACATGCCATATGCTGTATTTTTAAAAGGTGGTTTTGCTATTCATGGTACTACGACTGGCAATATTGCTATATTAGGTAAAAAAGCCTCTCATGGCTGTATTAGACTTCATCCAGAAAATGGGAAACTGTTTTTTGAATTAGTCAAACAAGTGGGGATTGAAAATACATGGGTCACTATAAGTGAATAGTTTCGTCTTCTATTCTATATCTTTTTTTTTAGATATTGAATGAAAGCAATCAATTAAGCATATATGGGGTAAATGAATTTCTAAATTAGTGAATGGTAGTTGTAACATACCAGTTTTATATTGGGTAAAATTAACCACAATTTTTATGTTTTAATTTTTGAAACAAAGTGTATCAAATATGTTTATTTTGTGAATAGGATTCTATTTTTGAACTTATACCTAAAGACTTTTATTAATTCAATTTGAAAATATTTAATACGTAAATTTTATTCAAATCTCAATTTTGACTTCAATATTTCGCAAAAAAAA
>JBILCF010000063.1:0-14411 GCA_044353325.1 Chitinophagaceae bacterium
GATTAATAAAAACGGATTGAATCAATTTTATATTGAAGCCAACACCAAATGGTAAATCAAAACCCGTAAGGGTTTGACGGTTGTTTAAACTTAAGCCCGATGTGAGATAAGGCGATATAGCCCAACGCTCTCTAGGCAATAAATTCAAATTGAATTTAGCATCTAAAGCCACTATAGGAAAGGATTCGTTGGTATTTGCTATTCCTTTTTTGCGAAGAATATAATTTGAATCTTTACTTGATTTAGGGTATTGCAAACTGCTTGCCATGGCACTCAATGAGATATCGAACAAGGAAGATAAACGTTCTGTGAAACTTAATTTTATGGCTGGATCCCAATAGACCTTAATTGTATTCAGTTTAGTATCTGTTTGTTTGGCAAAATAAATTCCAGTTTGTGGTCCATAAAAATCTACTCCTCCAAACTGAACACCCAACCCATGTTTTAACGATTGAGCATTTACTGCACATGAACATGTGCAAATAATAATCAGAATAAAACCGAGGTGTTTCATAGCACAAATGTATTCGATTGAGCTGAAAAAAGTGTCAAGACTACCTAATTCATATCTCAGTGATAAAATAATGAAAACATAATCATATAGTTATACACACTGTGAATTAATCCATTCAAAAAAGTCATATGCTTTACTACCTTTGCACTTCATACATAATCATTATGGATCCACACGTTAAAATATTCTCAGGAAATTCAACACGTAACCTTGCTTCAAGCATTTCAGAATTTTATGGTCAACCGCTAGGCCAAGTTACCATTCAAAAATTTAGTGATGGTGAATTTCAACCTGTTTTTGATGAAAGCATCCGTGGAGATTATGTTTTTTTAGTACAAAGCACCAATGCTCCATCTGATAATTTAATGGAGCTTTTGATGATGATTGATGCAGCACGTAGAGCTTCTGCGGGTTATATCACAGCTGTAATTCCATATTTCGGATATGCACGCCAAGACCGTAAAGACAAGCCACGTGTGAGTATTGCATCTAAGCTCGTAGCCAATTTATTGACTACTGCTGGCGCAAATCGTATCATGACAATGGACTTACATGCTCCTCAAATTCAAGGATTCTTTGACATTCCAGTGGATCACTTGGATAGTTCTGCCATATTTATACCTTATATCGAAAATTTAAAAATAGACAACCTAACCTTTGCTTCGCCTGACGTAGGAAGTACAAATCGTGTACGTGAAGTAGCAAGTTATTTTGGAGCCGAAATGGTTATTTGTGACAAACAACGCAAGCGTGCAAATGAAGTTGCCTCTATGACTGTCATTGGTGATGTAAGAGACAAGGACTTGGTACTGATTGATGATATTTGCGATACTGCAGGTACATTGACCAAAAGCGCTGCAATGTTGATGGAAAAAGGTGCTAAAAGTGTTCGAGCTTTTTGCACACACCCTGTATTGAGTGGAAAAGCATACGAAAACATCGAAAATTCGGTATTGAGCGAACTTGTAGTTTGTGATACGATTCCCTTAAAGCAAGCTTCGTCAAAGATTAAAGTATTAAGTACTGCAGAATTGTTTTCGATAGCAATCCGAAATGTACATGAAAACAAATCAATCAATTCACTCTTTATACATAGTCAATTGAAAGGAAAAATAAGAAACAGTATAATAGCAGAATAGAGAATTGATGAGGATGTGAAATTTTCAATTAAATTTGCATTCCAAAAAATACGTTTTTTTCAATGGGAAGAATATTTGAAGTACGAAAATCAGCCATGTTTGCACGATGGGACAAAATGGCCAAAAACTTTACCCGTATTGGTAAAGAAATTGCTATAGCGGTTAAAGCAGGTGGTCCTGACCCTACAAACAATGCTGCTTTGCGTCGTTGTTTTCAAAATGCGAAAGCCGTTAACATGCCTAAAGATCGTGTGGAAGCGGCTATAAAACGTGCGACAGGAAAAGATTTAGTCAACTACGAAGAACTAGTATATGAAGGGTTTGGCCCTCATGGTGTGGCAATTTTGGTAGAATCTGCAACAGATAATGGAACAAGAACTGTAGCCAATGTGCGTGCAATTTTCAACAAAGGAGGCGGTGCAATGGGCAATAGTGGCTCAGTTGCTTTTTTGTTTAACCGTATGGGCGAATTCAAGTTAAAAAACGAAAATATTGATATTGAAGAACTAGAACTTGAAGGCATTGACTATGGCATGGAAGAAATAGGCGAAGATGCTGAAGGCAATATCATTGTAAGAACAGACTTTAATGATTTTGGCAAAATGAGTGACTTTCTTGAAAGCAAAGGTATTACACCCCTGCAAGCCGAATTGACTCGAATTCCTTCTACTACTGTAGAGTTAGATGAAGAACAAGGTAAAGAACTTCTTGAGCTAGTTGACAAACTAGAGCAAGATGAAGATGTACAAAAAGTATATCATAATCTTAAATAAGATTCTTTCTATATTATTTTATTGTATTTAATGTGGAAATTCAAATTTCCATTTTTCCTGCTAAACCTTTACTTTTAGCATTCTAAATATTTTGGTACGCATGAATAGAAAAATCCTATTATCACTTGTATGTATTCTAGTTTCATTAGGATATTCTTTATTGCACAAAATTCCTTTTAATCAAAATGACTTTAAACCAGAAGGCTTAGAGGAATCTATTGCCAAAAAAATGTGGATTGAAAAAATGTTGATGGATCCTTCAACAGGAAAAATCCCAGAAGGTATTCATCATCGTGAAATGGCGTTTTTAGCTGCTTATCAAGAGCAGTATGCTAGTCTTTACTCAAACAAAACTAGAAATGCAACATGGAATGCACGTGGCCCTTGGAATGTTGGCGGACGAACAAGAGCATTTGCAATAGATGTAAACGACCAGAACCACATCATAGCTGGTGCTGTTTCGGGTGGCATTTGGCAAAGTTTTGATGCAGGCGCAAATTGGCAAAAAGTAAGTGCGCCAAACGCTCATCCGGGATGTGTTAGCATAACTCAAGATACACGTCCAGGCAAGACTAATATTTGGTATGCACTTTCAGGAGAAATATATGGAACTTCTGCAAGCGGCGGTGGAGCATTTTACCTTGGAGATGGTGCATTTCGCTCCTTAGACAATGGCTCTACTTGGACAGCAATTACTTCAACAGCTGGTGGCTTGCCAAACGGTTTTGCATTAAACTACCAAGGTGGATGGCGTATAGCAACATCTCCTATTGACAGTGTAGAAGCTTGCGTATATATGGCTACATACGGCTGTATTTATAGAAGCAAAGACACAGGTAAAACATGGAGTGTGGTTCTTGGTGCAGGCAATGATTCATATTTCACAGATGTGGTAGTTAGTTCTACTGGAATTGTATATGCAACATTAAGCACTGACGGAAAAATCGCAAAAGGTTTTTTTAGATCTGCAGATGGAATAAACTTTACAAACATCACGCCATCATTTCTTAAAAGCGCTGACAGGACCGTACTTTCAATTAATCCAAACAATGAGAATGAAGTATACTTTGTCAGTGAATTGCCAAGCGATACAAGCGGTGGTGTTGCAACTTACAATTATGAAGGAACACCAGAATATGTCTCACTTTTAAAATACACTTACATCAGCGGGGACGGAAGCGGCACAGGTGGAAGTTGGAATAATCTAAGTGCAAACTTACCAATCTATACTCAAAATCAATTTGATAAATTCAATACACAAGGTGGTTACGACTTAGTCGTTAAAGTTCAACCAGGTACAAACCATGTTATAATAGGTGGTACAAATTTGTATATTTCTACTGATGGGTTTACTTCTCCAAACAAAACAAAACAAATCGGAGGATATGCAATAGCTACAACTCTTCCAAATTTCGGAGTATATCCTAATCATCATCCAGATCAACACGATTTGTTTTTTCATAAAACGAATCCAAAACAAGCTTATTCGATTTCAGATGGCGGTGTAAAATTCACATCCGATATTAATGCGAATAACGTTACATGGAATGATGTCAGTTTAGGATATATTACTTCGCAATTTTATTCTATCGCAATAGATGCATCTAAAGCATACGATCAATATCTATTAGGTGGATTGCAAGATAATGGCAATTATTTGACACGTTCGAGCAATTTGAAAAGTGAATGGCTGATGAATATCAATGGCGATGGTGCACATAATTTTATTGCTCCTGATAGAAAGTTTTATATCATCAGTACACAACTAGGTAATGTTCGAAAAGTTTTACTCGATGAGCGCGGGAATGTCATGGCAAAAAAACGTATTGATCCTGCTGGTTATGATAAATCAGTTTACAACTTCATCAATCATTTGACAGTTGATCCCAATACAAATGATATTTTGTACATGCCTATAGCAAAACGCCTTGCTCGTTTAACAAATTTAAAATCTATAGAATGTACTAATGACAATAATAAATTGACTTCTGGCTGGGCATTTTCAGCAGACACGATTACAACGCCTAATTTATCTAATGGCGCTTCGGCTGAAATTACGTTTATAGCTGCCGCCAACAAACCAGCTAACACATTGTATTTAGGCACTAGCAATCGCGAAATATACAAGGTTGAAAATGCGCATTATAGCAATATGACATTCAAAAAACTTACGACTAATCGTTTACCAAATGGAGGATATATCAGCGGCATAGCTGTTGATCCAGATACAGCTGATAACATCTTGGTTTGCTATTCCAATTATAACATAGCAAGTTTATTTTTTTCACGCAATGGCGGACTTAGTTGGCAATATGTTGGAGGTAATTTAGAAGGCAATCAAAATTCATCAAGTACAAATCCGAGTATACGTTGTGTAAACATTTTAAAAGATGCAGATGGCAGGCGTCATTATTTTGCAGGAACAAGTGTGGGTTTATTTTCAACAGACACTTTAAAACTTGATAGTGTCAATGCATTTTCAAATAAAACTATTTGGGAACAAGAAAGCCCAGACGGCATTGGTGCGGCAATAGTAACTGACATTAAAGTAAGACATTCTGATGGATATGTAGTCGTTGCCACACATGGCAATGGGATATATGAAAGTTATTTTACAGGAAATCCCCCACCTACGCCTAAACAAGAAATAGATGTCACTTATATCTATCCAAATCCTGCAAACTCATATTTCAACTATACGTTTTCAACTAAAACCGAAGATATACACCAAGCAGTTATTATTGATGCCATGGGTAGAAAAGTAAAAACAATATTTAACAGTATTTTCCCTATCGGTAATTTCACTATTCGAGTTGATATTTCTGATTTACCTACAGGTTATTATTTTGCTGCATTGTATACCAAATCATCACAAAGACCACTTGTAAAACCATTTATCGTTCAGCATTAATTTTGACAACTATTCTATGACAAAATACATTTTAATAATACTTATAGTTATTGGATTCAGCTCGTGCAACGAAGAAGACTATATACCCAAACCTAGGGGTTACTTCCAAATTGATTTCCCTGAAAAAAAATACACCCCCTTTAACCAAGTGGGTTATCCTTATACATTTGACTACCCTACATATGCCACTGTAGAAAAGGATACTTTATTTTTTAATGAAAAAACAGAAAACCCTTGGTGGATTAATATAAATTTCCATGATTTAGGAGGTAAAATATATTTGAGTTACAAACAAATAGGACCAAACCAAACCTTAGCCAAATTGCTTGAAGACTCCTATCAAATGTCTCATTATCACACAAAGCGAGCTGATTATATCAATGAACCTGAGTTTCATACTGCAAACAATGTACATGGCATATATTACGATGTTGGTGGCAATGCTGCATCAGCTTTTCAGTTTTATGCTACTGACTCAACTAAGCACTTTTTGAGAGGAGCACTTTATTTTGACACAACACCGAATGTAGATTCATTAAAACCTGTCAATCAATTTTTGCGCGCAGATATTGAGCATCTTATTCAAACTTTAAAATGGACTAAATGATTATAATAGACGATATACTTATCAGCGATGATATCATCGAAGAAGAATTTATTTGCAACCTAAAAAAATGCAAAGGAGGCTGTTGTGTAGATGGTGATGCGGGTGCTCCTTTGGCCAAAGACGAATTAAAAAAGATGAAGGAAGTATATAAAATCATCAAACACGAATTGTCTGAAGAAGCCATGGCAGAAATAAAAAAAGTCGGCCCTTATACTCAAGAAGAATACTTTGGCTACGTAACACCGGCTATAAATGGTGGTATATGTGTTTACGGCTATACTGATGATGCTGGCGTGGTAAAATGTTTAATAGAAAAAGCATATTTAGAAGGCAGAACGGATTTCAAGAAACCTATTTCTTGCCATTTATACCCAATTAGAGAAACAAAAACACACGACCATATCGCACTCAACTACTCCCCGCGCGAAACCTTGTGTGCACCAGCCTGTAAACTGGGCAAAAAAGAAGGCGTAAAAGTCTATGAATTCCTAAAAGAACCTCTCATACGAAAATTTGGAGATGACTTTTACAATGCATTGGATACAATAGCTAAAGGTACATATAAGTAAAAAATGTAACCTGATTTAAACGTCAATACCATTTGTTTACCCAATGTTTACCCCGAAATTAAAAAACCCTTGTAACTATTTAATTTACAAGGGTTTTATTCTTTATATGTGACCCCGAAGGGATTCGAACCCCTATCATCAGAGCCGAAATCTGATATTCTGATCCATTGAACTACGGAGCCTTTCATTAAAAGGAATGCAAAGTTAGTTTACATCCCTTAAAAATCATAAGTTTATTTATTCTTTTACTCTTATATATAACTTTCAATTCTATAGATTTATGTTATAGTCAAAATGCAATAAGTTATCAAATTTTAACAATCAGTATTCACAATTTTAAACAATAATCTTTACCTTTATATCGTTATAGAATTATCAATGAAAAAAATCATCCATTTCTTACTGTTGTTTTGCATTTCCTGCAATCTGCAAGCCAAGGATAATGCAATGAATACTTTTATTGGTTTTAACCAGTCCTATCATACACAATACTTTGGCTCAAAATCACATCCCAGTGTAAAATTGGGATTCAATTCCTTTTCATTTTCTTCAGGTTTAGAACATCGTTTTTCAATAAATAACAAATTGAAATTTTCTTTGCAATATTCCCTTGCTTATTTCAATTTCAACTTACAATCATTATCAAATACCATAGCCAAACAAGCTAAAATAAAAGAATTTAGTGCTGGTTTAGGCGTAAATGCAATTTACCAATTCAGAAAAGATGCATGTGTTATTACTGGATTTAATTTAAACAAACCAATTTATACTTGTTTCAAAACATCTTCACCATCCGAATTACCCAATGGACAACAAGTTTCAACACAAAAAGATTTTGATTTGCAAAATATAAATTCTTGGTCTCCTACGGTTTCCATTGGAATAGAAAAACAAATCAAATTGTTTAATAAAGATATCCGTTATTCTCTTCAGTATAATTTAGGCTCCATGCCCTATATAGCTCAGTTTGACTTGCAATCAGCTCGATATATACAAGGTATTTCATTTGGCTTAAAATACAAATTGTAGTCATAATACAAGCTGTTTTGCTTACTTTTGTTAAATGTCACAAACTATATTAATTGCTGAAAGCGGTTCTACTAAAACAGATTGGTGTCTTATACAACATGGCAAAAAGAAAATGCTTAAAACTCAAGGTATCAATCCATTTTTTTTAATGGAAAACGAAATCTTATCGATTTTTGAGCAGGAATTAAAAATCAATCCACAAAAAGTAAAAATCGATGAGATTCATTTCTATGGTGCTGGCATCAATAGCGACGATAAAAAAAAGTTGATAGAAAAGTGCCTCAAAACCTATTTTGGAACAAAAAAAGCATACAGCTACAGCGACATGTTGGCCACTGCTCGTTCAACTTGTAAAAACACTAAAGGAATAGCATGTATACTAGGAACAGGAAGTAACACCTGCTATTTTGATGGTAAAAAAATGAGCTACAAAACCCAAGCTTTAGGCTATGTATTGGGCGATGAAGGTGGAGGTACTCACCTTGGAAAGAAAGTTTTACAATATTATATACATGGTATTTTTGATAAAGAATTGCAGTCCAAATTTGTGCAGCAATTTAATACTAGCATTTCTCAAATACTTGAACAACTATATCAAAAACCTTTTCCAAATCGGTATTTAGCTCAATTTGCCAACTTTATACTCGTCAATAGAGGACATTATATGATAGAAAACATAGCAGAGGATTGCTTAAACGATTTGTTTATTAATCATTTACTGCGTTATCCTCAAGCACACAAAGTGCCTATTCATTTTACAGGATCAGTTGCATTCCATTTAAAAGACATACTACAAACACTTTGTTTACAATATGAAATGCAATGTGGTACTATTGCGCAGAAACCTTTGAAAGGTTTAATCCAATACCATACTACAAAATAGGTTACTGCTCATCTTGAAAGTAAGTATATTTTAGATCTAATATAAAACCATATTCATCCAAGATAAACTCCTCCACAATAGTTGTATTTTGGGCCAATACTTTATTTATTGTTGTTACAGTTCGTCCATTTTTATTTAAGGAATTTGCTCTACTTTAAGATTTCCAATTTCCTCAAACAATCTTTTCCAATATTCTGTTACCCTACCCTTACCATGCAATTTACTTTCAGTGTTTTCTGGAAAAAGTTTTGAAATTTGAGGAGACCTTAAAATAACATGCTTATGCAAAAACGAACCTAATTTTTCTAAGTCTTCATTATTCCAAGCATCTGTGTAATCCTTGGATATTTGCTCAATTAATTTTTCGAATGATAAAGCCATTATATATTGAAGCTGTAGGTTATGAAAAACTAATTAACATAAATTATAAAATATTCCAACTACCCTAAACTTTCGATGGATAAATATTTAAATTTTCCATACTCATTCAGTTGGTATTTTAAATTAATTTGATTTTGAGTAAGCTTACAAACTAAGTGCATATGGATTACTTTTTCTTTTTTAATAAACTGAGCAATATCATAATCGTAAGTCGGACATATAATTGTAACTGTTTTAAAATATTCTATTACATCAGATGGACCATATAATCTGGCTTGATTGTTTTTTAAATAAATTTTGGGAATTAATGAAGATTAGAATATGATATCATTTGCAAAAAAAGACATCATAACATTGAAATCTTTTTTGATCCATGCTTGCATAAATGACAGAGCGACTTGCCCTATTAACTTATTGGAATTCATAGATTTACGGTTGGTTTGGAAGCTTAACGTACGAAAAATTAACTATAAAAAAAAATAAGCCAAGTAGGAAATGAAATATTATTTAAATGCATTCAACCCAGTTACATCCATACCTGTAATCAATAAATGAATATCATGTGTTCCTTCATACGTTACAACACTCTCTAAATTCATCATGTGACGCATAATAGAATATTCACCAGTGATACCCATACCACCATGCATTTGTCTCGCTTCGCGAGCTATATTTAAAGCAATTTCGCAACTGTTTCGTTTTGCCATTGATATTTGTGCAGGAGTAGCTTTACCAGCATTCATCAAAACACCCAAACGCCATACTAATAGTTGACCTTTGGTGATTTCAGTTATCATTTCAGCAAGCTTTTTTTGTTGCAATTGAAACCCAGCAATTGGTTTTCCAAATTGACTACGTTGTAATGTATAACGCAAAGCACTATCATAACAATCCATAGCTGCACCAAGTGCTCCCCAAGCAATACCATAACGTGCTTTACTCAAGCAGCCCAAAGGCCCTTTCAAACCTTTAATTGTTGGAAATATATTTTCTTTCGGCACTTTTACATTATCAAAAACGAGTTCACCAGTACAACTTGCACGCAAACTCCATTTACTATGAATCTCTGGTGTTGAAAAACCTTCCATACCACGCTCTACTATCATTCCACGGACATCACCTTGTTCGTCTTTAGCCCATACAACTGCTACTTGAGCCTGAGGTGAATTACTAATCCACATTTTAGCACCATTGAGTATTACATGATCGCCAGCATCTTTAATATTGGTAATCATACTCCCTGGATCACTTCCACTATCAGGCTCTGTCAATCCAAAGCATCCTAACCATTCGCCGCTTGCCAACTTTGGTAAATATTTTTTGCGTTGTTCCTCACTACCATAAGCATAGATTGGATACATAACAAGACTACCTTGTACACTTGCTGTACTTCGCATACCACTATCACAACGCTCTATTTCTTGCATCATGATACCGTAGCTGATGTAGTCTAAACCACCTCCACCATATTCCTGTGGAACAGTTGGACCAAATACACCCAATTCACCCATTTGAGAAACTAAATGTGCTGGAAATTCACAGTTTTGTGCCCAAGTTTCAATATTAGGACTCACTTCCTTTTTTATCCATGCACGCACCATATCACGAATCATTTTATGCTCGTCAGTTAATAATTCATCAAGTTGGTAGTAATCTGGGTGCTGGTATTGATCTTGGTACATAATATTATAAATTAATGTGCAAATATAAATGAATTGATTTGTTTTTAATGGTTGAAGCCAAGTTAATACTCAATTATTATTCCTAAAGTAGGCAAAACAGTTCCTGCTGTATTTTGTAAAAATTGAAGTTGATAACGTTGTGGATTTGTACTAGCAGGATTTAACAGTGGCATCCCATTAGCATCGCGTCTTACAGTTAAAATTTCTTGTTGTGGAGCCGAGAAACCATATGCATTTTGTATATCAAAGTATAGATTTAAGTTCCAACGCTTAAAAAAATATTTTTTATCAATACGAAAATCTAATTGGTGGTTTACCGGCAAGCGTCCTGTATTGACACGCGAAAAGTCAAACAACCCTTGCTGAGTAACATCCCACACAGGAACAATTGACGACAAAAGCGTATCGTATGGAGTGAAAGGTCGACCGCCAGAGAATCTAAACTTAGCACCGACTTCCCAATTGCGT
Source organism: Chitinophagaceae bacterium (assembly GCA_044353325.1). Classification (GTDB taxonomy): domain Bacteria; phylum Bacteroidota; class Bacteroidia; order Chitinophagales; family Chitinophagaceae; genus OLB11. The sequence continues at coordinate 10,957 of JBILCF010000063.1, forward strand.
TTTAATTTTTTACCTGCAGTCAAATTAATAATAAAACGTTGATCCCAACTACTTGGAACGTATTGAGAAGAATTCGCATTGATAAATTCGCTTCGAAATAATGTAACAGCAACTATCCCATAAAATCCTTTGTACAACTTTTGCTGCGCAAAAAACTCAAGTCCATAAGCCCTACCTTGCGAAATGGATCTAACAGCTTCATTTCCCACTACACCGAAATCCCCACCTTCATTGGCTAAGGACACCCCTCTAGAAACACTTTGAGGATAATTATCATAGTCTTTATAAAAACCCTCTATGGTAAACCGAGTATTCGTATTAGTACTGTACTCAATGCCGCCAACTATATGCATACATTGAATAAAAGTGAGTTGGTTTAATCTGTTCGTATAAGTGTTGTTAGAATCTTTAAATCCTAAAATGGTGTAAGCAGGCGTTTGGTAGTAAACTCCCGTATTAAAATTAACGTTCAATCGATCGGTTATGGCATAAGATGCAGATACCCTAGGTGAAAATTGCCTCAAAGGATTTCTCATAGTAGAGGAATAAGTGTTACCATCCAAACGCAAACCTGCACTCATGGTAAGTTTATTATTGAAAAAAGGCTTACTGACTTGTCCAAATAATCCATACTTTGCAAATCCAATAGCAGCATTAAAATTAATTGTATCTAATTGAGCATTTGGCAAGGATATAAGATTATAGGTAGAGTTATTGTATTTTACATACTCGAGACCAGTTCCATAAGTTATTTTCCAATCATTCTTTCGAATTGTATTTTCAATTCTTAGTTTATTTTCTATTTCTTGGCTATTGTAATTCAATCGCAATGGCTTATTTTCATCATTATCAGTATACTTTAGAGAAGAATTATCTAGCATATTTCTACTCAGCACTATAGTCTGAAAACTATTCGGTTTATAATGCTTGTAGACAATCCCGTTGGTATAACTCCACTGCTTTTGGCTAGGCAAGATGCCTAACAAATAACGTTGATCCTCTGTTTTATTTTCGTCTACATTAAGATTCGCAACATCATATGCACCAATCATAATGTAGGTGATTTCATTTTTCTTATCTATGGTATGCTTATACTTGAGCTGCATATCGTTGTAAGTCGGTAAAAACGGAAGCCCTATAGCTTTGAATAAAAACTGTAAATAAGATCTACGGACACTAATCATGAGTCCGCTTTTGTCAGAAACTGGACCTTCAGCTCTTAAGCCAACATCACTACTACCAAGCGTAAAGGCACCATGCCAACCATCCGAACGCGGATTTTTCATTTTAAAATCAAAAACAGAACTCAGTGTATTACCTCTATTTGCTGGAAAAGAACCTGAATAATAGCCCACATCCTGTATAAAGTCTACATTTAAAATCCCTACTGGTCCACCATTTGCACCTTGTGTAGCAAAGTGGTTGATGTTTGGAATTTCGATTCCATCTAAGTAAAAACGATTTTCAGCTGGACCACCCCCACGAATAATGATATCGTTTCTGAATCCTACACTTGAACCTGCACCTGGCAAACTTTGTATAACTTTACTGATATCTCGATTCCCACCAGGATTTCGTTGAATTTCATTGATACCAAGTGTACGTAACGACAAGGGACTTTCTTCAGTTTTATCTTTCCTTCCTTTAATTGTCACTTCTTTTACTTCACGATCATTTTTATCCAAGTTTATTTCTATAAAACTTGGCTTAGAATTATCGACCGCTATTTCAAAAATCACTTTCTTCTTGTATCCTAAATAAGTAGCTTCTAGATTGTATAATCCTGGCTTTAAGTCCTTCAATTCAAAATCGCCATCTATACCTGTTTTGACTCCAATTGTTGTGGACTGAATAGAAATTAAGGCAAAGGATAAAGGTTCATTGCTTATCGCGTCTTTTACGACACCTTTTATACTGCCATTTTGTGCAAACGCACTCAAAGAAAAAAATACAACAAGAAATAAACTTAAATAAGAACTCGTTTTCATCCTGCAATGTTACTGCGTTTCTGTAAGAATTCAAATAATGAAAAATGATAGCTTATAACCTAAATCAAGTGTTTGTGGGCAACATAATAGTCTTTCATTATACCAAAAACCTTAATCTTAAGCATATCAGCATCGCTACTTTGCAAGCCCTCAGTAGACAATTCTGGCAAGAAATGAAATTCGATGCGATGAGGCCAAGCCCACATTTTTTTAGTAGGATGTAATATATTTTTTGTCCCAAATATCAATCCAGGTATTACAGGTTTTTGCGCCATTATAGCCACTTTAAACGCACCATCAAAAAAACGGGCAATCGGTTCATTTGTTTTATTGCGGGTTCCTTCAGGGAAAAGGCATAAATGTAAATTCTGCTCTAAGGCCTTAATCATTTTGGCATAACTATCCTTTCTACTCTGCAAATCATCTCGATTTAGCAAAATAGAACCTGAGGTATATATATACCCAAATATTGGAATTTTTGACATTTCCTCTTTGGCCAAAGTTCTATTTGGCCCTGGAATACCTGGTGAAGAAACAGGCACGTCTGCCAGCGAATTATGATTTAAGGTTACAACATAATTTTGACCTTTTCTAAAAAAATGGCGCCCAACGTGTTTAACAGGACAAAATATGAGTGGCATATAAATTCCCATCCAAATTTGAAACCCTTTTTGAATTACACTTGAAGAAGTTTTTTCGCTACAAAATGTTTTAGCAATTAAAAACACCAATGCCACTGGCAACATTGTTATTGCAAATAACAACATTCCGTATACAAAATAGATTCTAGCTAAAATATCTTTCATCAAAATATTCGATTTTCAAGCGTTAAAAGTACTACATTTTATGAAGTTCAGACTATAAAAAATTTTCATCTATACGCCAATCAATTGGTGTTTTTTGTTGTTGAGTCAAGATGGTATTGGTTTGTGAAAAATGTTTGCACCCCCAAAAACCATTGTAGGCAGAAAATGGAGAAGGATGCGCCGCCTTCAATAAAAAATGTTTTGAAGTATCTATCAAAACTTCCTTTTGCTGTGCAAATCGTCCCCATAGTAAAAATACAATGCCTGTTTTTTGACTAGAAAGCTTCTGGATTACAGCATCTGTAAATTCCGCCCATCCAATTTGCGCATGACTCATAGGTTTGTGAGCCTCCACTGTCAACGACGCATTGAGTAGCAAAACGCCTTGTTTGGCCCAAGTACTTAAGTTTCCGTGTTTGGGTATAGGCATACCGATATCCTTTTGCAATTCTTTAAACACATTCACCAACGAAGGTGGTGGTTTAATTCCATACTGCACACTAAAACACAATCCATGCGCTTGGCCTTCGCCGTGATAAGGATCTTGACCAAGTAAAAGAACTTTTACGTCATCAAAAGGAGTGAGTTCAAATGCTTTAAATATTGCTTTTCCTTCGGGGAAAATCGCTTTACCCAAAGCTTTTTCCTTTTTAAGCAATTG
>JBILCF010000190.1:0-4972 GCA_044353325.1 Chitinophagaceae bacterium
TCAAGTACATCATTCAACTAAAACTATAAAAACAGAAAAATTATGGAAGAATTATTATCAAAAGAAAACTACTTTTGTCAACTAAGAGCAGGACTATAGAAAAACTGTAAACTTATATTAGGATTAAACAATAAACTGTAAACTAATTTCAGGACGAGACAAAGAGTTCTCTGAACTCTAAGTATTACTAAGTTCAAGAATAAATTACAAGAAAAAAATTTTCTTTTGAGAAAGATACTATAGAAAATTAAGCATACATTTAAATCCGGTAAGAGCAAAAATAGTAGAGCGAGCGGAAGATTATTATTACAGCAGCTGTGCCGATTATTTAGGAAAACGAAGAAGTATTTTAAATGTTGATTTTATATAATAGCATACGTACAGTCGGTTCAGAGAACCTCTTTTATCTAGCTTTCGGGATGCCGCAGAGCCGAACATCCCGAAGAGCTTGTACATTTCGTTTGGTAAGCGTTTCGTTTCCTGAGTACAACGAAGAATCTTTTTGCGTTACGTTGTGGGACTTGTTCAATGAAACTTCTTTAGCATGTTATACTTACCTTAAAGCTACTAACTAAAAGCCCTGCATTGACTCAGCTAAATAATGAACATGTCCCTGATGGATAGACCCGATGGAGGCAAGCGCCTTGCGCGGCAGACAGCGGGATGTAGTTTAATAGTATTATAAAGCTTGTCTCCAAAATACTTTTCATTACCTACAAACGCTACATATCCAATGCATCCAATCCATCAATGCTTTTTGCATTGTTTTTTCGAATGTAATCCTTTACGCCATCATCGGTTTTGCTATCAACCCATTTGTCCAATACATTTCTATCTGATTTGAATTCGTACAACGGCACAGAATAACCACATGAATCTGCCATGCGTGTCACATGGATTCGGATATAACTTCGTACGCCTCGTTTGGCCTTGAAATGCGAAGCAATAGTATCAAATTCAGGATGCGTTTGCGTAATGACTTCTCCATGGCCCCATAGTCGAACAATTTTGGGCGGTCCATCAAAGGCCGTAAACATAACTACGATACGTTTGTTTTCGCGTATATGCGCTATGGTTTCGGCACCACTACCTACAAAATCCTGGTAGACAACTGTATGCTCATCGAGTATACGAAATGAATCTAATCCCTTTGGTGAGCAATTGATATGGCCTTCGGCCATCAAGGGTGCAGTGGCAACAAAAAATATTTTTTGTTTCATAATCCACTTGCTCATTTTGGCATCTATTGAAATGATTTCTTTACTCATTGTTGATGTGTTTAGGATTGGACTATTCTGAGTTTTGCGTAGTTCAGCATGATTTTCTTTTGTCCCATGGTACCAAAATCGATGGTTGCAATTTTGTTGGCAATAGGTCCTTCCATACTGACAATGTTGCCAAATCCAAATCGTTCGTGTTCTACTTTCATACCTGCGGTCATGTGTTTGGGATCGTCTGCTATGAAATTTGGACTAGCGATATGTGTGGTAGCCTTGCTTGAGGTTGGCGTTTTCTTTTGTTGTATGGCATCGTCTTTGTCGGCGGAAGGCTTAGTGAAAATGGTTCGTTTGGAAGGTTTGCTGGCTAGGCTATCATCGACAAGAGGTTTGGGCAATTCATCCAAAAATCGACTTGGGTCGTTTTGTACCAAACTTCCAAATCGGTATCTGTTGTTGGCAAAGCTAATCCACAGTTTTTCTTTGGCTCGTGTAATAGCCACATAAAACAAACGGCGTTCTTCCTCAAGGTCGTCGCGGTCGTACATGCTCATGCTACTCGGAAAAATATTTTCTTCTAAGCCAACTAAAAATACACATGGAAACTCAAGTCCTTTGGAGGCATGTATGGTCATCAGTTTTACCACATCTTGGTTTTCTTCGCCATCTTTGTCGGCATCTGTCAAGAGGGTGATTTGTTGCAAATAAGAGCCTAAATTTTTTTCGACCAACTCGCCATCTTCGGTGGGCGTTTCGGTATACTCTTTGATGGAGTTGAGTAACTCTTGTACGTTTTCGTATCGAGCAAGTCCTTCCACTGTTTTGTCGGTGTATAAATCGTTGACGAGTCCACTAGCTTTGCCGATTTCAAAAGCGACTTCATAAGCATTTTTCTTTTCGAGCATAGCTTGAAAATTTCGAATCATGACCACGAAGTTTTCCAAGGCAGTCAGCGTAGCGCCTTTGAAGCCAAGTGCAGCAGGCGTTTGGAGTATGTCCCAAAAGGTTTTGTTTTCTTCTTGTGCCGCCAGCGAAATTTTATTGATGGTAGTCGCACCAATACCTCGTACAGGATAATTGATGATGCGACGCATGGCTTCTTCTTCTTGTGGATTGACCAAAATACGGAGATAAGCTATCATATCTTTGACTTCCTTGCGCTGATAAAACGATAAACCGCCATAGATGCGATACAGAATATTTTGTCTGCGAAGCGATTCCTCAAATGCACGACTTTGGGCATTGGTTCGATAAAGGATGGCGAAGTCTTTATTGGAAAAATGATTGCGCAATTTGTTTTCCATAATAGCATCGGCCACAAATTTGCCTTCGTCATTGTCGGTAAACGAACAGACTAATTTTATTTTTTCGCCATCGCCTTTGTCGGTCCAAAGTTCTTTTTTGATTTGGTTTTTGTTGAAGTTGATGACATTGTTTGCGGCATCCAATATGGTTTTTGTACTTCGATAGTTTTGCTCCAACTTTATGATTTTGACATCGTCGTAATCTTTTTGAAATTGGAATATATTTTCCATGCTTGCCCCTCGAAACGAGTAGATACTTTGCGCATCGTCGCCCACCACACAGATGTTTTCGGTGACAGCACCCAACAATTTGATGATATGATACTGAGCCAAATTGGTATCTTGATACTCATCGATCATTACATAGCGAAACTTATGTTGGTAACGGGCAAGCACTTCGTTGAAATTGGTGAGTAGGATATACATATTGACCAATAAATCATCAAAATCCATAGCGCCATTTTTGAAACAACGTTTGCTATAGGATTCAAATATGTCGCCTATGAGTGGTCTATTGCTTCGTGCATCTTCTTGTTGTATGGTTTGGTCAGCTTTGTATTCTTTATAAGTGTATAGATTGTTTTTAGCCGATGAAATACGATTTAATACGAAAGCTGGTTTGTACACTTTTTCGTCGAGGTTACGTTCTTTGATGATGGTGCGTAAAACGCCTTTGGCATCGTCGGTATCGTAAATGGTGAAATTGTTGGAATAGCCTAGTTTTTCGGCTTCGACACGCAGGATGCGCGAAAACACAGAGTGAAATGTACCGATATACAAGTTTCTGGCTTCAGAGTTTCCAAGCGTATGTTCAATACGCTCTTTCATTTCACGGGCGGCTTTGTTGGTAAAGGTCAAGGCTAAAATCCGGAATGAATCCACGCCTAAATTGATCAAATGCGCAATACGTGTGGTCAATACTTTCGTTTTGCCGGAACCTGCACCTGCTACGATCATCAATGGACCTTCAGTATACAGAACGGCCTCACGTTGTTGTTCATTTAAAGGCTTTAAATAATCTTGCATAGTTGGCAAATGTAAGCGTTTCGGTGGATTTTTACCAATGTGAAATGGTTCGCAGACCATTTTTTACAGTGGTAAATGCCGATAGGATAGTTGTTTCCCGATTTATCGGGATTACAAATATCACATCGGTATTAACTGACTTGTATCAATGCACAAGAGGTGGAAAAGTAAATTTTTATGAAAAATAGAACACGGATTTGACAGGTTGGACGGATTAGAACGGATTTGCCAGTGCGTAGGAAGGCTATTGAGTTCTTTACACATAGAAAAGGCGGAAATCAATACGAAAATCTCTGTGCGAATCCTTCTAATCTCTACGATCAGTGTTCCTGTCTTTTGGGATTAATAAGTGTATTGGAGTTGTGCATTTTAAACTAGTAATAATCCACATTCGTGGATCATGTTCATCGGTTTGTTAAACCAAAATAAATCAAAATCTTCTAATCCGATTTCCTCATACATTTGTGTCAATTCACTGAATAAGAATGGCTGTTTGGATTGGATTTGTGCTTTACGTAAAATTGTTACCAGAAATTCCCCTTGTTGTTTGCTGACTTGAATTGAAATCAGTTTACGTGGTGTTTGAAATCGGAGCGTGGCAAGTTCTCGTTGTCTTCCTTTTTTGGATTGAATTGAAAATTCTATTTCAGGCATTTCGCCTAAATAAATCACCTTCGTATTTGGCTTGGGTGTTTTAAGTTCCTGTTGATTCAATATTGTTTGAATGTAATTGGGCTCAATACTCGTTTTGGGTGTTTTAAAATCAAACCATTCCTGTAGTGTGGTATCAAAACAATCTAAATGCATGTAATTGAACAACGATTTTTTTAAGCCAAAACTGAAGTCATCATGCTTAGTGCCTTTTTTATCGGTATGGACGAGGTCGTTGTTGGCAAAAGTTCCCAATGTGGAATCTGTAATTTCAACAGCATAATGCGATGGATTTTGTCCTACTGGACTGTGTGTGGTCATAGCAAACTGATGCCAAAATGCCGACTGTAATACGCCAGCTTGAAACAATTGTCGAACCATTTCGAGTGAGTCTATTGTTTCTTGCGCTGTTTGCGTAGGAAAGCCATACATCAAATATGCATGAACCATAATGCCAGCTTGGGTAAAGTGTTGGGTTACTTTGGCTACTTGAGCTACTGTCACTCCTTTTTGAATCAATTCGAGTAAACGATCAGAAGCCACTTCAAGTCCACCCGAAACGGCAATGCAGCCAGAAGCCTTTAGCAATAGACACAAATCGCGCGTGAAACTTTTTTCAAACCGGATATTGGTCCACCATGTAACAACTAATTTTCGTTGAATGATTTCGATGGCCAATGCGCGCATCAAAGCTGGAGGTGCAGCTTCATCCACAAAGTGAAAACCTGATGTGCCTGTTTCAGCAATGATTGTCTCCATTCTGTAGCACAATAA
>JBILCF010000064.1:0-14217 GCA_044353325.1 Chitinophagaceae bacterium
TTAATTTAGCTAAAAATGGATTCTTGGTTTCTAAATATTTGCCTTATGGGCCTGTTGCAGATGTGATTCCATACCTCATGCGAAGAGCACAAGAAAATACTAGTGTTGCTGGACAAACGGGGCGAGAATTGATGTTGATTACTAAAGAATTAAAACGACGTCAATTGACGAAATAACGACTTGAAACATTCCCAATTAAATCAATCCACTATCCTAGCTTTGGCTACACCAGAAGGAGAATCTGCCATTGCATTGATTCGACTTTCTGGACCTAAAGCAATCCAAATTGTAGCATCTATTTTTAAAGGGAAAAATCTCAGAAATGTAAAATCTCAAACTTTACATTTTGGTAGAATAATCAATAAAGAAGCTATTGTAGATGAAGTTTTGGTAAGTGTATTTAAAGCACCTCATACATATACTGGCGAAGACCTAGTCGAAATTTCTTGTCATGGTTCAAGATATATTGTTCAGTCTATTTTGCAAATATGTATTGATCATGGTGCTGAAACAGCTAAGCCTGGTGAGTTTACGATGCGTGCTTTTTTGAATGGTAAAATGGATTTGAGTCAAGCAGAAGCCGTTGCCGATTTAATTCATTCGCAAAGTGAAATGGCACACAAAACTGCAATGCATCAATTGCGTGGAGGCTTTTCGTCAGAAATCAATGACTTTCGTGAAAAACTGATTCATTTTGCTGCCTTAATCGAATTGGAACTTGACTTTTCAGAAGAAGATGTAGAGTTTGCGAATAGACCTGAACTAGAAAATCTAGTCGCTCAAATCAGAACTAAAGTGCAAACTTTAATTGCCAGTTTCAAAACAGGGAATGTGATTAAAAATGGTGTTCCTGTTGTCATCGTAGGAAAGCCCAATGCAGGCAAGTCTACGTTATTTAATCAATTATTGAAAGAGGATCGCGCTATAGTAAGTGATATTGCGGGTACAACGCGCGATGTCATAGAAGAAGTTATCGATATACATGGTATTCAATTTCGATTGATCGATACTGCTGGTATTCGCGAAGCTAAAGATAAAATTGAACAAATAGGCATAGACAAAACCTACCAAAAAATAGAACAGTCTGCATTGTTGCTGTATGTGTTCGATGCCAGCACAGAAGGACTAGAAGATGTACAAGAAAATCTCAAATTATTAAAATCAGATTTGGCACATTGTATTGTTGTGGCCAATCATTGCGACAAATTGTTGGATTTTGAATTAAACAAAATACCATCTTCGTTTATAACTATTTCAGCAAAGCAAGGACAAGGAATACAAGCCCTCAAAGAGCATATCACAACGTTGTTTCATACTCAAACACATATGCAAGATGCTACTATCATTACCAATGCACGCCACGCGGATGCTTTACGACGCGTAGACATTGCTTTGCAAGATGTACAAGAAGGTTTATTAGAAAATAAGACGGGCGATTTATTGTCTGTCGATATCCGAATGGCCTTGTTTGCACTCGGTGAAATTACGGGCGCTATAGAATTTGATAAGGATATTCTAGGGACAATATTTGGGAAGTTTTGTATTGGGAAGTAACTACACTCTATTTCAAATTAATAATTTTTTCTTTGAATCCAAGTGTATATTGGTAAGCAAACATCATGATTTCAGATGCTTTACTCATATCAAACATACTGAATCGACTCATTTCTGGCGGATCAATAAAGGCATTGCACAAATGAACTTTACTGTATACTGAATGACTTAAGGCGTAATGGAAACTTCGATCGAGCATATCTTTCATTTGAATATGTTCTATTTTTTTACTGATAGAATTAACATGAACGCCAATGATATGATCGCATTTTCCAAGCAATTGTTCTACTGGAAAATTATCTAAAATACCTCCATCGAGCAATAAGTTACCATTGTATTCAATAGGCTGAAATACCAAGGGGACGCAAGCTGAGCCTAAGAGTGGTTTGCTGAGAATTCCAGTGTGAAAATGCATTTGCTGGCCATTGATAATGTCTGTTGCAGTCACATGAAGTGGTATTGATAAAGACTCAAATGTATTGATTGGAATATGTTTGAGTATGGTTTCTTCAATTGTTTTCATACTAAATACTCCAGATTTACCAAATTGCAAAGCAGAAAAACTAAACATATTGGTGTTGGTTGCTATTGTTAAAATTTCGTCCGGTGTTTTGCCAGCAGCATATAAAGCACCAATCAGTGCACCAGCGCTTGTGCCTGAAATTATTGATGGTTTCATGCCAAGTTGTTCTAAGGCTTTAAGTACGCCTAAATGCGCCAAGCCTCTAACGCCACCGCCAGATAAAACAAGTCCAATTGATTTCATATTTTGTAGCTTGTTGAAAGATTAATTTTACACTCAAAATTACTCATAAAAAAAGGATTGAAACCAAGATATTTATAACCTTAATCAAATCCAACTAGATTGTATCTAATAAATTTTATTGGTTTGCATCATTCATGATTTTACATTTTGTTATTTAGTTTGATTTACAATTTCGTAATCATCTCATCATGTTGAGGTAATATGTGTTATGTTTCTTTGCTGTACAAATACAACTTTATGCTTTACGCTCATTCATTTAGTCCAATAGAACAATCCATTTTCAGACGATTATCACTTACAGAATCTATTTCGCAATTTGATGTCAATGCATTAACAACCAAAATGCATGTTGATAGACTGAAAAATTTTAATGAACACAAAGTCTTGCTTTACTCTTATTTGCAATTGGATTACTATAAACATTTGGATACGTTTCAGCTCGAGTTAGATCGTGTTGAGATGTTGATTAGTTACATGAAGGAAGTAGGTTTCGAAAAGATTATTTTACTCAGTTATCCTGGGGCTTATTCTAATTCTGATAATTTGTTTCTACAGCACAAAGGCTTGATAGAGCAGTTGTTTATTAGCTCTGGTATTCAAACAGTAACATTAAAAGTACAAGCTATTTATGATACTTATAAAGATATAAATAGTTTTCATTCTTTATTTTATGATCGAGTTGATCATCAATACTGTATACCTAAAAAATCGAATGCTATGATTTATTCAGTTTCGATTAAAAATATGGTAGAGGTTATTTTGAAGTCGATGCAGTATTCTTCATCAACATGTTTTGATATTTTTGATCAAGTGAGCGAGTTGTCTGTTTTTCTATCCAATCATTCAGATGGTATCGATGTAAATCGATTAGCTCCAGTGTATTTGTATGTAAAATCGTATTTAGGTCAATATAGTTCGCCAACCATGTTAGAATTGTTTTTGAGACCTTTAGTGCCCATGCACAACTATCGTACTGAAAAGGAGTTGAATATAACATTGGAAGATGAAGGGCAGATTAGAATTATGCATTCAAATTTTGATCGTGTTGCACAAGTGCAACGGCTATATGGACAAATTTAACCAATCAACCAAATCGGTTATTCCATACATAAAAAAAAGTGCCTTAAGGCACTTTTTTTTATTCTTAATATTCGTCTTCGTTGAAGAAGAAATCTTCCTGTGTAGGATAGTCAGGCCAGATATCTTCTATGCCTTCGTAAGCTTCACCTTCGTCGTCTAATTCTTGAAGGTTTTCAATTACTTCGATAGGAGATCCAGATCGAATGGCGTAATCGATAAGTTCGTCTTTGGTAGCAGGCCAAGGTGCTTCTTCCAAGTGTGATGCTAGTTCTAAACTCCAAAACATATTTTTACGTTTTTAAATGGTTATTTTAATATTTGGCGCAAATGTAAGATTTAATTTATAACTTCCAAATCTTTATGTTTGCACTATGTTATCCACAAAAAATTTAACTAAACGATATGGCAGTCTTGAAATCCTCAAGGGCGTGAGTCTTGAAGTGAAAAAGGCTGAAATAGTCAGTATTGTAGGGGCTTCAGGCGCTGGGAAAAGTACACTTTTACATATTTTGGGTACATTAGAAAGGCCTGATTCAGGCACATTGCACATAGACGGAACTGATGTTTTTTCTCTTTCAGCTACCAAACTGGCTGATTTTAGAAATAAAAAAATTGGATTTATATTTCAATTTCATCATTTATTACCCGAATTTTCAGCATTGGAGAATGTTTGTATGCCTAGTTTAATAGCAGGTGTGTCTAAAAAAGAATCTACTATTAAAGCCTCTAAATTGCTTGAAATGCTCCAATTGGCAGATCGTATTCATCATAAGCCTGCTGAACTTTCGGGAGGTGAACAGCAACGCGTAGCAATAGCGAGGGCTTTGATAAATAGTCCTGCAATAGTATTAGCAGATGAGCCTACGGGGAATTTAGATAGTCAAAATTCGCAAGCTATTTTTTCAATGATAAATGCATTGAGACATGAATTAAAACAAACATTTATATTAGTGACACATAATGATGAATTGGCGCAATTGTCAGACAGGGCTTTGCGAATGATAGATGGAAAAACTACACTATGAAATTAGTCAAAGAAACTTTAGATCTCGCTCAAACTGGCTTTTTTACACAACTAGTCATGGACTATTGTAGCAGGAAAAAGTCCTTAGAACCATATATTCAAGCTTTTCCTTCTGCTGAATCAATGTTGTCTCAAATTGAATTGAAGCAAAATCAACCTGTAAATCGCACTATATTAGTTGATGTGTTGTTACAGCAATATGCTCATTTGGAAGTATCCGATTTAGTGAAACAGAATATTGAAGCTTTGCGAAATCCTTCGACATTTACAATTTGTACTGCGCATCAACCTAATATTTTTACTGGTCATTTGTATTTTATTTATAAAATTATTCATGCAATAAAATTGAGTATAGAATGTGCGAAATTGTATCCTAAGTATACTTTTGTTCCTGTATATTATATCGGTAGTGAGGATAATGATTTAGAAGAGATAGGGGAGCTAAATTATTATGGTAATTCCTATCAATGGCAAAGTGGTCAAAAAGGTGCATGTGGGCGAATGCTAACACAAAATTTTGACCCTATTTTAAACGATGTTTTAGCCACGCTCAATGATCAATTACCAGATGAAAAGCATTTAATTGAACTGCTTAAGCATGCCTATAATGGAGCACATACTTTGTCAGATGCAACTAGAATCATAGTCAATGATTTGTTTGGAAAATATGGAATTGTTGTCCTCAATCCTGATCAAACAGATTTGAAGAAGCAATTCAGTGCTGTGATGTGTGACGAACTATTATCTAAGTCTTCCCATGATATTGTACAGCAAACACTTGATGGTTTATCGCAAAACTATAAGTCTCAAGCACCACCAAGAGCTTTGAATCTTTTTTATTTAAAAGATGATATTCGCGAACGAATTGAATTTGATGGCAATATTTGGACAGTAGTTAATACGAAAATTCAATTTTCTAAAAGCGAATTGTTAGTTGAGCTAGAGCAGTTTCCAGATCATTTTTCACCTAATGTAATTTTAAGACCCTTGTATCAAGAAACTATTTTGCCCAATATTGCTTTTGTAGGTGGTGGCGGTGAGTTGGCTTATTGGTTGCAATTAAAAGCGTTGTTTGATTTTCATAATATAGCTTATCCATTGTTGTTTTTAAGAAACTCTGTACTTTGGATCAATGAAAAATCATCACTACGAAAGAGTCAAATAGGACTTAGTCTTGAAGATATATTTTTTTCAACCGAAGAATTAGTACAACTGCAATTGGCCGATCATCATATATTGGAACAATTGAAAACATTTGAATCTGACATTGAATTAAAATATGCAGAACTGAATCTTTTGGCAACACAAGTTTCAGATTCGCTCAAACAAAGTGTTGAAGCACATAATGCTAAAGTCAAGAATATACAACAACGCATACATCAAAAGTTTGTAGCTCATCTCAAACGCAAAGAATCGGATGTTATCACTAAAATATATTCACTGAAACAACAACTATTTCCAAACAACACTTTACAGGAACGATACCATACATTTTTGACAATCTACAAAGAATTTGGACCAACTATTATAGCAGACTTAATGTTACATCAAGATGCTTTTAGTCATCAATTTCTGGTTTTAACTCAATGTGAAGATTGATATTAAAAAACAAATAATAAAAAAAGCCCACTCTTCATGAATGGGCTTTTTGATATAAGTTTTAAGGATTAACCTTTCAATACGTTTCGACTTATTACAATACGTTGTACTTCGCTAGTGCCTTCGTATATTTGAGTAATTTTTGCATCGCGCATTAAACGCTCTACATGGAATTCTTTTACATATCCATATCCGCCATGTATTTGAACAGCTTCTGTAGTCACAAATTGAGCTATTTCAGATGCATATAATTTAGCCATTGCAGAAGCTGTATCGTAATTTAAATGTTGATCTTTCATCCAAGCAGCTTTTAATACTAATAGACGAGCAGCTTCTATTTGAGTTGCCATGTCTGCTAATTTAAATTGTATAGCTTGATGGTTCATGATTTCTGTTCCAAATGCTTTACGCTCTTTTGAATATTTCAATGCAAGTTCGTATGCGCCACTCGCAATACCCAAAGCTTGCGCAGCAATACCTATACGGCCTCCGCTCAATACTTTCATGGCAAATGTAAATCCAAATCCATCTTCGCCAATGCGATTTTCTTTTGGAACTTTGACATCTTGAAACATAATAGAATGCGTATCACTTCCACGAATACCCATTTTATTTTCTTTTCCACCTACAGTTACACCTTCCCAAGCTTTTTCTACTATAAATGCATTAATGCCTTTATGTTTTTTAGCCACATCAGTTTGTGCAATAACCAAGTAATGTGATGCAGAATTACCGTTCGTGATCCAGTTTTTTGTGCCATTTAAAAGGTAATGATCGCCTTTGTCTTCAGCTATTGTACGTTGTGAAGTCGCATCGCTGCCAGCTTCAGGTTCGCTCAAAAGGAATGCTCCTATCACTTCTCCAGATGCTAATGGTTTCAAATATTTTTGTTTTTGTTCTTCTGTTCCATAGGTTTCTAAACCCCAACAAACCAATGAATTGTTGACACTCATACAAACCGAAGCTGATGCATCTATTTTGGAAATTTCTTCCATAGCCAATACATAAGATATCGTATCCATACCAGCACCACCATAAGCAGGATCCACCATGATACCCATCATACCTAACTCGCCTAATTTTTTGATTTGTTCTGTTGGGAATTTTTGGTGTTCGTCGCGTTCAATGACACCAGGTAGAAGTTCGTTTTGAGCAAAATCACGAGCAGCTTGCTGAATCATGAGTTGTTCTTCTGAAAGTTGAAAGTTCATAAATTGTAAATTAAAAGTGCCACAAACATAAGAAACTAATTTTAATATCTGATGTAAAATTGGTGCTTAAGTGAAAAGGAAATTCTGATTTAATATAGGTATTATAAATCAAATTCGTTGTTTAACTAGTAATAATTAGGTTTAACCGAGTTATACACAGCTACCTTGATATTTTAACAATTTAATACAACGCTTAGAAATTATATTTGTAATCCATGATAAAACGAATAGTAAAAACTTTATATATATCTTCTTTGTTGTTGTTAGTGACTTCTTGCACCCTAAACGGTAAAACACCAAAGCCAAATGACGACGGTGAGCCACGTTTTGGTAAAGTGACTTTGCAATATACCGATACAACACAAAGCATCAACAAATTATTAATCTACCGATTAGATACCTTTTACCAGCGCCAAATTAAGGCTGGATTTAATGGAAGTGTTTTAGTGGGTTACAAAGGGAGAGTGTTGTATGAACGCTATTTTGGGGTTAGTCAAAAGGAAAGCGGCGCCATGTGGTCACCTCAAACTCAAAGCCAACTGGCTTCGACATCCAAAACCATGACTTCAGGAGCAGTTTTGTTGCTAAAAGATAAAGGTTTATTGGCCTTGGATGATCTAGTTAAAAAGTATATCCCAAGTTTTCCATACGAAACGATTACCATTCGGATGCTGCTAAATCACAGAAGTGGTTTGCCAGATTATATTAAATTTATGGGTAAGCCAGCAGGCAAACTTTTTTTAAACAATGATGATGTTATCAATTTTTTTGCTACAAAAAAACCTAAATTAAATTTTACTCCAGACACTCGATTTACTTATTGCAATTCAAATTTTGCTTTGCTGGCAAGCATAGTAGAAAGTGTCAGTGGGATGAAATTTGATTATTTCATGCGTCGATTTATTTTTTCTCCACTTGGCATGGATTGTACTTTTGTAATTGATCCTGAAAAAGAGAAAGAATGTACATCTGCATTTTGCTACAGTGCGAGTTGGTTAAAAGAGCCTGACATGCATCACGATGGGGTAGTGGGCGACAAAGGTGTTTACAGTTCCGTACGTGATTTGTATAAATGGGATCAAGCTCTGTACTCCGGAAAATTGATAAAAAGATCTACTTTGGAGGAAGCTTTCAAGCCTTGTAGCTTTGAAAAGCCAGGGATTAAAAATTATGGTTTAGGCTGGAGAATGTTGAATTACCCAGATGGTGTTAAAATTGTATATCACAATGGATGGTGGCATGGCAACAACACTTGCTTTTATCGTTTTATTCAAGACAATTTTACCATAATTGTGCTTGGTAATAGATTCAACAAAAATATTTATCGCCAACCTCAGCAAATCTACAATATCGTTATGGGCGTTGCGGATAATAGTACTGAGTTAGAGACTGAAGACTAAATTTCTTGCTAATTAAGTGTTTTTATTTCTACTGCCCTGAGATCTTTTAATTTTGTTAAAACAATTTCTTCGTCTATCAATGCAATGCCAAGTTCAAGCTGGCAAAACAAGTTAATTTCGTTTTTTAATATCGAACATTGATATTGTTTTATAACCCGCATGACATCATTCATATTTGTGTAGTCAAATTCTAACATGTAATAGTGTTCTATATTTTTTTCTACAATTGTATTTAAAATCAGACAATCGTGTGCTACTGTTTTGTATGCATTGATTAATCCTGGAACGCCCAATAATGTTCCACCGAAATATCGAACAACTAAGATGAGTGTATTGGTAATGTCGAAGCTATCCAATTGGCCAAGGATAGGTTTGCCCGCGCTACCACTTGGTTCGCCATCGTCATTTGCTCTGTAATTAGTTTGATCCAAACCAAGGCGCCAAGCAAAACAATGATGTACTGCTTTGGGATGTAATTCCTTGAGTTGTTTGATGTATTTTTTTGTGTCTTCCACAGAAGTAATAGGGTATGCAAAGCCTAGAAATCGACTACCACGGTCTTTGAATTCGGCTTCTGTCAGATTCGAAATGGTTTTATACGTATAAATTGTATTCAACAAGTTTAAATTTTATCGCCTAAAAATATCAATATAATAGCCACAATTGTGAATAATAATCCAACTAAGTTGGCTTTGTTTAATTTTTCTTTGAAAACAAAAATGCCCACTATGCTCACCAGAAATAATACCCCAATATTGTTGATTGGAATGATTGCAGAACTCGATAGATTGTTGCTTTGTAGCGCCTTAATAAGGTAATAAATTGAAAAATAATTTGGTATACCCAATACAATTCCCGCTATTAAATTTTTGAAAGCAAATGAACGTTTGCCTGAAATATATTGCATACTTAAAACCAAAGTTCCTATGATGGCAGCGACTAAAAAACCTGCAATTAAATAAGCATTCGAAGTGTCGGGATGTTTCAAAAATCGTTGTTCAACATATTTGGTCATGGCATCGATAATACCACTACTAAGAAATAATACAATTGGAAGAATAATTTCCCAATGCAATTTTTTTG
The DNA here is from genome assembly GCA_044353325.1 of Chitinophagaceae bacterium. Taxonomy (GTDB): domain Bacteria; phylum Bacteroidota; class Bacteroidia; order Chitinophagales; family Chitinophagaceae; genus OLB11. Next base: position 9,718 of record JBILCF010000064.1, read on the forward strand.
CAGTTGGTGAATCTTTACTTGTTTCGCCTTTTGTTGTCAAAACAACGGCTATTAATGCTAATACTATACCAATTATTTTTAACCACGATAGTGGTTCCTGATATATAACGAATGAAAATAATACAGGTATAATCAGTGATAATTTATTTGAAGTTTGGGTTATTGTAATGCCTACTTTAGCTGATGAAATTGCAATTAAATTGAACACAGAAATAAACAAAACACCCATAAGTACAGACCATTTAAACCAAGGCTCAGACAAAGTTGCAACCTGAATAGGGAAATGACCTAATACAAAACTGCCAGTGATGACACAAGTGATGTAATTAAAAACGATGGCTTGAAATGCATCAATATTGTACTTTTTAAAAAAAGCAAAAATACTTCCGAGATAAGCATTGAATAGAATAGATAAAATTAAAAAAGTCATAAAGTGATTGAATCGTTTTTGAATACTTGTATACGATCTTGTTTAATTATGTAGGATTCAATTGGTATTGCAATTGAGGGTATTTGAACTGCTTTTGTACCCTCGTTTAGTCGAATGTCAGATTCTATAATTCTGATTTCATCCCAAAGGTTAAGTTCAATTAGTGATTGATGTAATTTGGCTCCGCCTTCTACCAATACTGATGAAATATGTTGTTGATGTAAATGATTTACAATTTGTTGGATTTCATTTCCCTCTTCAATTTGTATTGATATTAAATTTTCTTTTACTGAGGAATGAGTTGTGTTAAATACTAATGTTGGTTGTTGCTGATTAAAAAGGGTAGATGTAATAGGTAGACTACTTATTTTGTCATACACAATTCTTTTTGGAGACTTTCCTTTCCAATACCTGTTATCCAAACTTGGATTGTCAATTAGAACAGTATTGTGACCAACCCAAATTACATCTTCTTCGCTTCGCCAACGATGGACAAGTCTCGAGGATATTGAATTAGAAATAATAGTTTTTTGATTTGATTTAGCAATAAAGCCATCTTGAGATTGAGCCCATTTTAAAATAATATAGGGTCGTTGATACTTTTGATTCGTAAAGAAACGTCTATTAAACCAAATACCTGCTTCATTCAAGATACCCATTTCTACTTTTACATTGGCATCGGAAAGGACTTTGATACCTCGACCATTGACTTTGCTTGATCTATCCAGGCAAGAAATGACAACATGTGGAATTTTGTATTTGAGAATTAAATCTACACATGGCGGTGTTTTGCCAATATGTGAACAAGGTTCTAACGATACATATAAAGTAGAATGAGAAATAAAAGACAAGTCTTGAGCTTCAACAGAATTTATACAGTTGACTTCAGCATGTGCTTCCCCATATTTCTGATGGTATCCTTCGCCTATGATTCGATTTTGAAAGACAAGTACAGCGCCAACTATAGGATTAGATGCTGTTTGCCCAAGTCCAAGTTGAGCAAGTTCCAAGCATCGGCGCATATAGATTTCGTGTTGTTGCATGTCGTTCTTAACGGCAACAAAAGTAAGTAAGTTTTAATAGCATTCTTAAGTTTGAAGGATTAATTAATTGATGATTGATTTTGTTGTTAGTTCATTGTATTTTGTGCCAATGAATCTACTGTTAAAAGGAGGCTTAGGTTTGTATATCTTATTTGTACTTGCATTTTTATTTTTATTTAGTAAAAGTCCTTTGCTTTTCGGTTGGAATGCCTCATTTCATATTGATTCTCAGGTTTATCTCTATACAGGAATGAAAATTTTGGATGGTAAAATATTGTATAGAGACATTTTTGATCACAAAGGCCCTATGATGTATGTATTTGAATGTTTAGGTTTGCTGTTTTCTAACAAGCAAACCATAGGAGTTTGGCTGGTTCAAGTCGTTTTTTTATTGGGATGTTTTACGCCACTTTTTTTTTATTGGGTTAAAAAGTATGAACAAATTGTAGCTTTTTCAGCATCCTTAGTTTTTATCACATGGATCTATCGGTTTATGAATATCGGTGATAATATTCCTGAGTTATTCGCAGTCGGTTTTGTGACTTTACTGATTTGGTTAGCACAAAAGATTATTTTCGATCTTGAATTTACAAATCTCAATTTATTTTTTATGGGCATGCTTCCTTCTGCATTAATGTTGTTTAAATTTAATTTTTGTGTTATTTGTGTACCCGTATTTATTTGGCTTTTTGTTGTCGCACAAAAGCAAAAAGTATTGCTTCGTTCCATGTTTGTAATCATACTTGGATCTATATTGACAATAATTCCATTTATAATCTATTTTTATCTTAATCATGCAATACCAGATGCTATAGAGGCTATTTGGACCTTTAATTTATCCTATGTTCATCATAACAAGATGCGATGGTATTATAGTTTATTTGAAGTTATTATTCAGCAAAAAAATTATTTCTTATGGTTTGTCTTTTTAGTTATAATCATGAAGTTATTATTTGCAAATAAAAATCATAGCATGGGTTTTATGTTGGTATTAATTATCTTACTGTCTTTTTTCGGGTTAGTCGCTTTACCCGCAAGAGGGAATGAATCAAGACACTATTTGATGCCTTTGGCGCCTGTAGTATCCATGATCGCTGTTTGGCTTGTTAAAGATACTTTGGCGTATTTAGAATATGTTTTGTTTTACTTGTCACTTTATTTTTTACGACCATATTTTAATGATATTCGAAATCAAGTGATCAGATTTAATGATAAGAATATAATCGTCGATTACATGAGAAAATCGAATCATGGTGCCCCTAAATCCTTGTTTGTTTTAGGTAATCAAGCGTCATTGTATTGGCAGTCTGGTTTGGAAAGTCCAGTACGTTTTTTTTATACCTATCCTATCCTACAACCTTGCGAACAATCCGTTACTCGTGAATGCATACTAGCATTGCATCTGAATGTTCCGGATTTTATTTGCGAAGAAACACAGTATACGCAAGCTAGTTGTTTGAGCGAAATAAAGCAGGATTATCTTTTAGTCATGGAGGATCAAGGGATGAAACTATTTGAAAAAAATATACACTAATTAAGATTCGAAATTTCTTTTTTGGGCTTTGCAAACCAATTTGTTTTATTTCTTTTATATCATAAAGGAGAATGATTTTAGTATATTTGTACTATGAAAATTTTCTTTAGAAATTGTATTTTTAGTTTGTTAGCGATTTATGTTTCATCGTGCAATTCAACAGAGTCTAAATCAGTTATAACAAAGCAAGAGTTAATGGATTCAATTTTAAAATTAAATATCCAAATTGATTCTATTTCAAAGACGAGTTTAACTTCAGGTGGAGAAATGGAGTATTGGCAACATGATTATAATCCCAATTTTTCTAAGCTGAAAAATCAAGGAATTAACACCCCAAAAGTTTATATCATTGACAATTTAATGCGGCAGAACAATCTTATACCTATGAAAGCAGTATTGGGTGGAAATATGCAATTTTCTAGAGTTTCTTTATTAGGCCAAAGTTGGGCCATTGCTGATTTTAACGATGGTCATGTAGGAGGTGAAATGTTACTGAATTATTCCATCAAAGACACATCTATTGAATGGCGTGTTTTAAAATGGGAAGCAAATGATGATTAATTATGTGAGTTTATTGAGCGCTAACTTATAGGTACTCAAACATCTTTCTCTTGCCATACTATGATCAACAATAGGTTTTGGGTAGTTGAAACTTTCAAATTCAGGAACCCATTTCCTTACATATTCGAGTTTTGAATCAAATTTTAATGTCTGCAAATGTGGGTTGAAAATTCTAAAATAGGGAGCCGCATCGACACCACTTCCAGCTGCCCATTGCCATCCACCATTGTTTGATGCTAAATCAAAATCTAATAATTTTTTGGCAAAATAGGCTTCGCCCCAGCGCCAATCTATCAATAAATGTTTGGTTAAAAATGAAGCTGTAATCATACGAACTCTATTGTGCATCCATCCTGTGGTGTTCAATTCTCTCATACCTGCATCGACAATGGGATACCCAGTGTTGCCTTCGCACCAAGCTTTGAATTCAGCTTCATTGTTTCGCCATTGTATGGCATCATATTGTTGTTTGAACGATCTTGTAACAACATGAGGGAAATGCCATAAGATAGCTTGATAAAAATCACGCCAAATGAGTTCATTTAAAAACTTTTCATTGTGTGCTTGCGCAAAAAGAGCAAGTTTTCGAATACTTATTGTTCCAAATCGTAAATGAATACCTAGTCGTGAAGTGCCAAGTTTAGAAGGTATATCGCGTGTTTCATGGTAATTGTCTATGATTTGAACAGACGTTTTTGCTTCAGGGAATGCAAGATTTGATGCTTCAAAGCCCAAAGATTCTAAACTAGGAAAAGGGTAGGTTGAAGTCGCGAAATGTTTGAAATAGTTTTCTGTTTTGTATTGTTGAATAGGATTTTCAAAAAGTTTGATTTTCCATTTTTTGCTATAAGGTGTATAAACGGTATAGGGGAGTTGGTCGTCTTTACAGATTTCATTTTGTTCGAAAATGACTTGATCCTTAAATGTTTTAA
>JBILCF010000191.1:0-4831 GCA_044353325.1 Chitinophagaceae bacterium
TACGAGTTCTTCAACACGTATTGCACCTATGGTTTCGTGCGATGCCGTTTTGAGTAGAAATGTAAAATGATCGTCTTCGTCTATTTTCAAATAAATACTTTGTAATTTTTTATTACTTCCTTCACTCAGCAGATTAAAGAAAAATGGAAATAAATAAGTGGATGTATATTTTTTCTGCGTTTTAGGCATGGTTAGGCTAATAGCAGGTTTTGTAGCATCTAAATAATACAAATCGTCATATTCAAACACATACGATCCATCGTCTAGCTTCGAAATAATGCCTGCAAACGTACTGTTGTTATATACTTTTCCTTGTTTCATCGCTCATTTTCTTGGTTTGAAGTACGACATCCATTCCCAACACATCAGCCACTTTGACCCAATTACCAATCGCTACAGTAGGTCTACCTTTTTCAATGGATCGAATGGTAGCATCGCTCAATTGGGTTATTTCGGCCAAATCCAATTGCGAAAGCTTTAGTTGCTCTCGTCGTTTGTTGATTTGCTGTCCAAGTTTAATTAATTGTTCCATCTCTTTTATATTTAAAACCGAATTATGATTCGGTATAAACATATTTTAATGCAAGTTTAGGAAAATATTTAATCAATTCCGAATTATAGTTCGTATTTCATATTATATTCATGTTAATATGCACATTATGTTGATAAATCCGAATTATAGTTCGGAAATGCCTATTTAATTAATTATATATTTAATTTTCATGCTTGAATACGAACTATAATTCGGAAATCAATTCTCTCAATATATAACGCTCTCTTGATTTTACAAGTTTTAAAATCACACATTTTCGGTACTCTTCTAGATCGAATCGTTTTTTTACATAATTCTTTAAAAATACTTTTTCTCTTTAAACCATTGATTTTATTGACACATATCCGATTTTAATCGTTTCTAATCGTTTAGCTTCGAGAGTAAACGCTTCATCTCCGAGTCGGGTTTGCTCGCAGCTACATCTTTGCACTGTCAATTCGAAACAACTTCATCGATACACAACAAATACTAGTCCGTTGTTTATTCCAAGTAGCCAAATCGAAACGACCGAAATAAATAAATCTTAAAAACAATAAAAATTTAAACATCATGTACGCATTAAAAAACAAAGTTCAATTGATTGGTAATTTAGGTAACGCTCCTGAAATTAAAAACACTGATAATGGTAAAAAAGTCGCTCGCTTTAGCATGGCTACGAACGAAAGTTACAAAAAAGAAAATGGAGAGCGTGTAACCGAAACCCAATGGCACAACCTTGTAGCTTGGGGAAAAGTTGCTGAACTAGCTGAACAATACCTTAATAAAGGAAGCGAAATAGCTATTGAAGGAAAACTCACCCATAGAGATTATACCGACAAAGATGGGGTTAAACGTTACATCACCGAAGTGGTCGTGAACGAAATCTTATTGTTGGACAAAAAGCCTCAGGCATAAATACCTACCTACTAACGTTGACCGTTTGTACTCGTTGCAAACGGTCAACATTTTTGATTTGATTTTGTTCAAATCCTTGTTAACCTATCAAAGTAATCATTCTACCATTTATGAGGCATTCGCCTATCTGGTACAAACTTCATCCTCTAAACTTTGGTTTATACAGGATGTATTCTTTAATTTACTCAAAATATTTCCTTTCAGTTCAAGATAAGCTATACAGATGACTATTGATAATCAGAATACGCTTTTTAAATTGGCCTTTGACTTTGTCAATGACACCAATTGCCCTATATACCTTACCGGCAAGGCTGGTACAGGTAAAACTACTTTTTTGAAGTATGTCAAGCAGCATTGCACCAAAAAACTAATAGTGGTTGCACCCACGGGAGTTGCTGCAATCAATGCCGGTGGCGTAACAATGCACTCATTTTTCCAACTTCCGTTTGGTCCTTATATTGCCAATATGCCAAGAGGCTTTGGCCTCAATGATCAAGTTGCAAACCGAAATAGCATGCTCAAAAACATGCGCTTGAGTAATATTAAGCGCAAAATAATGGAAGACCTCGAATTGCTTATCATAGACGAAGTCAGTATGCTTCGAAGCGATATGCTAGATGCCATCGATACTATATTACGATCAGTACGACGAAGTAATCACCCTTTTGGAGGTGTTCAAGTGTTGTTTATTGGCGATTTGTATCAGCTACCTCCTGTAGTGGTCAACTCTGAAAAAGAACTACTAGACGAACATTACAAAAGTCCATTCTTCTTTCATGCCAATGTCTTTGAAGAGACAAAACCTGTTTTTATAGAGCTTAAAAAAATCTATCGACAAAACGAACAATCATTTATTGATTTGCTCAATAATCTCAGAAACAATAACCTATCTCAACATGATTTTGATCAGCTCGAAGAGCGATACCAACCATTGTTTCATGATAAGTCAAATCGGTATATAACCTTGACTAGCCACAACTATAAAGCAGATACAATCAACAAAGAAGAACTGGACCGATTAAAAACTCCTTTGCATGAATTTAAAGGTCAAATCATTGACGACTTTGGTGATAAACAATTACCTACAGAAATGGTTCTCCGATTAAAGGAAGGAGCTCAAGTCATGTTTATTAAAAACGATAGTAGCCCTGAAAAAAAATACTACAATGGAAAAATTGTAACCCTTACAAAAATTGAAGATCAAACGATCACAGTTACTTTTTCGGACACAAAAGAAACACATAAAGTTTCGCGCGAAACCTGGGACAATATTTCATATACCGTAAATGGGGAAAGTGGTGAAATTGAAGAGAAGATAATGGGTCAATTTATTCAGTTTCCATTGCGACTCGCTTGGGCAATAACTATACACAAAAGTCAAGGTTTAACCTTTGAGCATGCCATTATAGATGCCGGCGAATCCTTTGCAGCTGGTCAAGTATATGTCGCACTAAGTCGCTGTACATCCTTGCAAGGTGTGGTGCTACATTCTCGTATTTCGAGTAGATCTATTCACAGCGATCCTCGCATTTACGATTTCAATATGAATGAACGCAGCGATAAAGAATTATCACTTTTATTGCAAGAACAACGTTTTCACTATCAAACCCAACGTTTGTTTCATCTTTTCAATTGGAAAAAAGTTTTAGACGCCGTCTATGTATTTCATCAAGAGACCATGCAATGCAAATATCTTCCAGATGAAAAAGAAGCGAGTGTATTTTGCAAAGACCTGATTGAAAAAACACGAAATCAACTTGAGGTAGCAGAAAAATTTACGACACAACTCCAATCACTGTTCAATGATCTTGCATTTTCCCAAAATCCTAAACCTTTAATCGAACGTGCTCGAAAAGCAATAGAATTTTTTACGCGTTCTATGCACAACGATTTATTGCTACCCTTACAAGCCTATGCATCAACGATGCAAGCCAATAAAAAACTCAAAAAGTATCTACTCCAAGTCAAGGAATTCGAAGCATTTGTTTGGACCAAAATAGATGCCTTACAAAAAAGTAGTTTTGATGGTCATCTGTTGGCTGAAGGGCTTCCTTTGTATAGCTTTGAAAAACAAGATTTAATAAAACCTGCTAAAAAAGTAAAGGGTGATAGTGCCAAGGAAACATATGCCTATTTTATGGCTGGAAAATCAATTTCAGACATTGCAAATTTACGCAATTTGGCCATCAGCACGATTGAAAGTCATTTGGCAGAAATGGTGAAAAAAGGGGAATTAGATATATTCCAATTGCTCACGCTTGAACAATTGGAACATATCCATACCACTCATTTAGAATCTAAGGTAACTACTACCAAAGAATTGAAAGAAATATTGAATGATGCATATTCTTATGCTTTTATCAATATGGCTTTAGATTATTTTAGCAAAGAAACTACTTAGTTCTTTTGGACTGGACAAGTCGAAAGACCCACTATGGAATATAATGGACAAAAACTAATAACACTCGTTAGTGTAAATACGCCTGCGATTATTACTAATACAATTCCTAATGTACCAGTTACAGTTCCTGTAAAATACAACGCTGCTAAAATAATTGCGACTACGATGCGGATCATTCGATCGGCAGAACCCATGTTTTTTTTCATACCTGAAAATTTTTTTATTTGTTTATAAAATGTATAGATTTTACAATGACGAACACTATAGAAATACAAAGTATACATACCAATGCTAACTTAGTAAATTTATTTTTGTCCTTCATTGTGATACAAAGGTAATAGCAGCATTAAAGTCAAATCGGTGACTTGAGTCACCACCCTCAAAATAATTGTATCGAATCTGGTAATTGTTTGACTAGGTTATCGCGCTCTAATTGTTTCATAACTCGGCTCACTACTTCTCGAGCTGTTCCTAGATCTTGAGCTATTTGTCTGTGTGAAATTTTTACGGGATTTTGTTGAAGTGTTTCTGACTTTTCTTTTAAATAATGTACAATGCGTTTGTCTAATTTATCAAACAATAAATGATGCACTGTTTCAATCATATCTGTATATCGATCTTCGTATTGTTGGTAAAACAATTTATTTAATCGAGGATATAACTCTATCCAATGTTGGATTTTCTCCGATGGTATTAACAGAAGTTCTGATTCGGTTTCAGTAATTGCTTCAATCAAACTTTGTTGTCGTTTGATACCAGCTGTCAAGGACATCACACAACTTTCATTGGGTTTGATATAATACAGCAAATACCCTTTATCTTCATGTTGTGTCATTACTTTGACCAAGCCCGACAAAACAATTGGTATTACTTGGCGTAATGGACAAAATAGTTGGTATTTTTTAGACGTTTATTCCAAGTGGACAAAATAGTTGGTGTTTATTTTTGCATTTTTATTGATTTTCAAAATAGCTTTTAGAACT
>JBILCF010000192.1:0-4815 GCA_044353325.1 Chitinophagaceae bacterium
TTGTTTCGATAGAATGCGCTGTAGGCCCAATAAATTTTATCCCTGCTTGATGACAAGCTGCACTAAATGCAGCATTTTCACTTAAAAAACCATACCCAGGATGAATACCATCAGCTCCGCAAGCTAAAGCTGTTTCAATGATTTTATCGCCTAGCAAATAAGATTCAGCACTGGGCGCAGGACCTATGCAATAACTTTCATCAGCAAATGTAACAAATGGCATAGTTGCATCAGCTTCGCTATATACAGCCACAGTTTGAATACCCATTTCTTTAGCCGAACGCATTACACGCAAAGCTATTTCTCCCCTATTTGCAACTAATATTTTGTTCATCGTTTCGTATTAAGTAATTGTAAAGAATTTGCGAATATAAATCAAAACTTGCTACTCAAAATTAAGATTAATAAAAACTTATGCTCAAATGAAATAGTTTCGATAAAAATCAAAAAAGGTTTTACTTACATTTGCAGTACTATGTTAAAAATCAAATTTGGAACCGACGGATGGCGTGCTATCATTGCACAAGAGTATACAGTAGAAAATGTAGCTCGAGTAGTTTATGCTACAGGATTATGGCTGAAACAAAAAAGCGAACAACCAACTATTGTCATTGGTTACGATTGTCGTTTTGGTGGTGAATTATTCACTGAAGTATGTATCAAAGTACTATGCGGTATGGGTGTAAACGTCTTGACTAGCAAAGGCTTTGTCAGTACACCTATGATATCATTTGGCGTTTTACAATACAATGCAAACCAAGGTATTGTAATCACTGCAAGTCACAATCCGCCGTCGTATAATGGATTTAAACTCAAAGGTGCTCACGGCGGTCCTACTCCACCTTCACAAATTGCGGAAGTAGAATTGTTGATTCCTGACCATGCAGTGGCTATCGAAGGTACATTAAGTACTTATGAAGCCGATGGACTTTTAAAATATATAGATCTTGAAACAGATTACGTAGATTACATTCGGAGTAAGTTTGACATAGAAAAAATGAACCAATCGCCATTTAAAATGGCTTATGATGCAATGTATGGCGCTGGGCAAAATGTCATGAAACGCCTATTTCCAAACGCTGTTTTTTTACATTGCGATACGAATCCATCTTTTAAGGGCATAGCCCCTGAACCTTTGCATAAAAATTTGTTGGAACTTGCTGAAACGATGAAGCGTACACCCGAATTGAAATTCGGTTTGGCTAACGATGGCGATGCAGATCGTATTGCATTATACGACGAAGACGGAAAATATGTCGATTCGCATCATATAATATTATTGTTGATTCACTATTTAAATAAATATAAAAACCTAACTGGTAAAGTAGCCATAGCCGCTTCGACTACACTACGAGTCAATGTGATGTGTGAAAAATATGGTCTTCCATGCGAAGTAACACCAATTGGATTTAAATACATCAGCGAAATCATGATGCACGAAGATGTGCTTGTAGGTGGCGAAGAAAGTGGTGGTATAAGTGTAAAAGGCCATATACCAGAGCGTGATGGCATTTACGATGGACTTGTTATTTATGAATTCATGAATGCTACGGGCAAAACATTAAAAGAGTTGTGTCAAGAAATCTACGAGGTTGTTGGTGAATTTTATTACGAACGAGCCGATTTGCATTTGGAAGAAAGTGAAAAACAACGAGTGATTGAATTGTGTAAAAATGGCATTTCTACCTTTGGCAAATACAATGTTGTTGATACAAATTTCATTGATGGCTTCAAATACGAATTACCAAATCACTGTTGGACTATGATACGTGCTTCTGGCACTGAACCATTGCTGAGAGTGTATGCCGAAGGCAATTCAAGTGAAGAAGTTTTGGATGTACTTAATACCGTCCGTGCTACTTTGGGTGTTTAATTCAACAAACATTTTTTCAAAAGATGTAACTTTCGTTACATTTTTTGAAAACAATATTTTATGGTTCAATTTGTTTTGATGAACGAATGCACCAAACATTCACAATTTATGTTTAGTTTTGCGCAACTTTTTAGATTTGTAACAACATGAATAATCATCCCATAAGGGTTCTGATAGCCAAAATAGGCTTAGATGGACATGATAGAGGTGCCAAGGTCATTGCAGCAGCACTTAAAGATGCAGGAATGGAAGTCATTTACACAGGTTTGAGACAAACACCTGAAATGGTAGTCAATGCTGCTTTGCAAGAAGATGTCGATGCTATAGGCGTAAGTATTTTGTCAGGAGCTCATATGACTGTATTCCCAGCATTGATGAAATTGCTAAAAGAAAAAGACCTTGGACATATCCTTGTAACTGGCGGCGGTATTATACCCGAAGATGATATGCAAACATTGACCGATATGGGCGTAGGTAAACTTTTCAGCCCTGGTACACATACACATGAAATAGCAGAGTATATTAAAAAGAGATGTGAGAAATGAGATTAGAGATGTGAGATTTGAGATGTGAGAAATGAGATGAGAGATGTGAGATGAGATTCATAAAATATCGGAAATAGATCAACAACTCTCAACTAACAACTTTCAACTAAAATTAAAACAACAACTCTCAACCAACAACTAACAACTTTCAACTAAAATTAAAACAACAATAAAAACAATAATAAAAAAAATGGAATTCAACACTCTCCTATTTAGCGTAGAAAATGGTATTGCTACGATTACGATTAACAGACCAGACAAAATGAATGCTTTGAACAAAGATGTCATTACAGATTTGAGCAAAGCGTTTGACGAAGTGTATACTAATGCTTCTATCAAAAGTGTTATTTTAACGGGTGCTGGACCTAAAGCATTTGTTGCTGGTGCAGACATTACTGAATTTATCGAATTGGATGCAGCTGGCGGAGCACATTTGGCTCGTATTGGTCAGGAAAATGTATTCAACAAAATTGAAAATTGCCCTAAACCAGTTGTTGCTGCTGTCAATGGATTTGCATTGGGTGGTGGATGCGAATTGGCTATGAGTTGTCATTTTCGTTTAGCAAGCGAAAATGCGAAGTTTGGCCAACCTGAAGTGAATCTTGGTTTAATACCAGGATATGGTGGTACGCAACGTTTGACTCAATTAGTAGGCAAAGGTAAGGCGATGGAATTGTGCATGACAGCTCACATGGCTGATGCAAACGAAGCACTTGCTATTGGACTTGTTAATCATGTTACAACTTTAGAATCTTTGTTGGAGCGTACAAAAGACATTTTGAATGTCATCAATACTAAATCTCCAATGGCATTGGGCAAAGTCATTGCTTGTGTCAATAAAGCAGGTACTGTAGAAGGTTTCGAAACTGAAATTACTCAATTTGGCGAATGCTTTGGTACTGCCGACATGAAAGAAGGCGTAGGTGCATTCTTAGAAAAACGCAAACCAGTTTTTGCATAATCGACTTCACTAATTATAAATATTAAATTAAAAGCTGTCCTTGAGACAGCTTTTTTTATAGTATATTGCTAGATGATAAATATTAGAAACAATCTTTATTTGAAAAATTTAATCATATAGAATTATATCAAATAAAGTTGTAAAATATTATTACTTTTAACAAATATCAATATAGAACTAAATGGGTCTCGATAGTGTTGAAATGATAATAAAATGGGAAAAGCATTTTAACATAAAAATCCCAGATCATGAAGTGGAGAAGATTGTTACACTGCAAGATGCAACAAATTATATCGCAAACATTTTGAGCATAAACAAAGACAATACAAATTTGCGTGAAAATGTTTTCAAGAATATTCAAACATGTTTAATAGATTTAAATCTAATTAGTAAACAAATTGAATATGAAGATAAAGTTTCTGAAGTTGTATTTGAACATAAAAAACAAATCTGGGACAAAATAGCTTTCGCATTGCAACTTAAAATACCGATTCCATATTCATTTGAATCAAATACACTTTCATCAAAAATTGTTTCTAAATTATTTCCAAAAACACAGAATAATTTTGATAATTTACTCTTTAGTCAACTCATAGATGGTATATGTGGAAATAACTATGAAACATTAGTTGATATCAATAATATTCAATCTAAATATGAAATCTATATCTGTATAATGGGGATAACAGAAGATATTATGGGCATTAATATTTATGAATTAGAACCAAGTAACTCTTTTGTTCAAGATTTAGGACTAAACTAAACAGCTTTTTAAACTTATTTCCAACAGTTCAAAAACATTAACTAGATTCAAGTTTGTGAAGTTTTACTTACCATAATGAATATATCTTCATTTAGAAATTCAACTTAAAACACAATAGTTAATTATTCGAATTTAGATATCACAAAAAAATACATAAAAAATAAGTTGACATTTCCGCCTATCAAAACAGTTATCTTTGTTCGCATCGCATCTGCATTGGAATAGTAAATGTATCCTTCGATTTTATAATTCATAAAACTATTGAATCGATGAAACTAAATTCAACCGAACGTTCATTTATATTTTGGCAGAAATGGCTGTTGTATACAAGTATAGCTTCTGTAATTACAGGGATTGCTATTGCACTATTTGGCAACAACATTCTGTTTCAACCTTATTATAAATTACTTGCACATGTATTTTGGAATAGCTCTGTATTTCCAACAGAAGTAGAACAGTTTCGAATGTTTATGAGCGGACCATTGGCGGTACTATTGCTTGTTGTTATATCATGTTGACATTCATAGTACAATACCCTTTTAAGAACAAAGAACCTTGGGCTAGGAACGCTATCATTGCGGCTTTTGGTGGTTGGGTTATTATTGATAGCAGCGTGTGTATATTTTACGGTGTTTATGCACAGGTGTATTTAATCAATGCTTTTTCAATCATT
>JBILCF010000065.1:0-13965 GCA_044353325.1 Chitinophagaceae bacterium
AACAACGAACCCATACAGCGTCCATTTGAATTGATTTGACTTTCAATAGCTGCTTGCAATGCCCTTGACTGTAATTCTTGCGAAGCATTTACAAAAGATTTAAAATCGTTATATGGTATTTGCTCCATTTGAAGATACTTGGATATTGTCGAGTATCATGTTGGATGTTTTTGATGCGATTTCATCACAGCAGAAGCTGTATCCCAATCTGATGCAATAGAGTATTCTTGTATCGTTTCATCATTGGGCATGGCTTGCATACCATATTCTGACATAAAACGTGGTATTTTTTGCTTCATGACATTGATAGAATCCATACCCCACCACATACCCCAATAATGTGAATCGCCATTGGTCATACTTTCTTTTCGTCCCCATCCCAAAACAGGTGAACTACTTAAATAAGGTCTTCCTGGGTCTAATTCGGCAAGCATTTCAGGCAGTATTTTTTGAAACAATTGCTGGTATTCTTGCCACAAAAAAGTTGAATCGGATGGATTGATTTTGAATTGTTTTTGCCAACCCCAATTGTGCCATGCTTCATCTATTTCATTGTTGCCACACCATAATACAATACATGGATGTTTTCGTAATCGAATAATATTATCCCTGAATTCTGATTTCATATTTTCAATCTGAGACGTTGTTAATTGGTACATCGCACCAGCAAACATAAAATCTTGCCACACGTACAAACCTAATGAGTCACATAAATCATAAAAATAATCATCTTCGTAAATACCGCCACCCCAAACCCGCAACATATTAAAATTCGCTTCTTTTGCAGCAATCAAAAGATTGCGATATTTTTCCTTTGAAATACGGGGTAAAAACACATCTGCAGGTATCCAATTCGCACCACGCATAAAAGTCGGTTTGCCTTGTACTGTAAAATAAAAAGAGATCCCTATTGAATCTTGTTCTCTAACTAAATCGACATCAGCATATTGAGATAACGGCGCAACAGGTAATGTTCCAAATACTAACTTAACAGGACGCCATATACCACAAGTATTGAGTTTGGGTGCCCAATCCCAGCCAAAATGATATTGTGCTTTACGCGCATAATGTCGATTATTTTCGCAAGGTCTTATTAGTGGTAATGCAGCTTTGGCCTTCAGATTGACTATACTATCTGCTGAATAAAATACGATTTGAAGCGTGTTTGTTTTTTTCAAATGAGGTTTTACATCCAAAGTGTAAGTCCTAAACATATTTTCTGCGTACAAAATTGGATGACCATTTAATGTGACATCAGCATAGGTATCAAGGCCTTCAAATTGAATAAAAATCGAATCTTGTTTCAATTCATTTTCCGTCAAAGTAAAATTTGTTTTATACTCCCAATCAGTATGACTAACCCATTGTAATTTTTTTTCATTGTCACGATAGAAAGGATCTTCGATAAGATTGTTTGCCAATAAATCTGTATGAATAGATCCTGGTATGCTAGCCTTATGCCAAGTTGAATTATTTATTTGTTTAAACTTCCAGCCTTGATTAAGATCTTTGATACTTGAAGTCTGACCAAATGAATTCAGACAACAAATAAAACAAATTATTGTAATGAAAGTTTTCATTCCATGGAATTTAAAACAGTACGTATAGCTTCAACTTCTATGGCATCAACACTGACATAACTCAATTGTTCATTCATTGTTTCAGGAGAAACTATATCAGTGTGAACCATTTTTATTCGTGCAGCGGTATGATATTCTTTCGCTTGTAAACTATCATGCAACATAGCAATATTTTGACTGTTAACACCACTTCCAGGCATGATAGATATTCGATGATTAGCTTGTGCAATTAATTTTTTGAGTAATGGAATGCCATTGACAACTGAAGGATATTGACCACTAGTGAGAATGCGAGTGCAACCAGTTTCTATGATTTGTTCTAAAGCATGAGATGGTTTTTTGCAACGATCAAAAGCACGATGAAATGTTACTTCCATCGGAGATGCAAGTTGTACGAATTCATTTAAAAGTTTGAAATCAATATCACCTATTGATGTTAATACGCCAACGACTATGCCTGTGTATCCTAATTCTTTACAACAAATAATATCTTGTTTAATGACTTCAATTTCGTAGGAAGAATAAACAAAATTTCCGCCGCGAGGTCTTATAATTGGGAACACAGGTATCGAAATTAAACTTCGAACAGATTTTAGCGTTCCAAATGAAGGTGTTGTACCACCATCGTTTGGGTTTTCACATAGTTCAATTCTGTTAGCGCCTGCTTTTTCGGCTATCAAAGCACCTTCTAAAGTAAAAGTGGCAATTTCAAGTTGAATTTTACTAGACATGAATTAGTAAATGGATTTTGCCTTTATTATTCTTGAACCCATTGAATCTTCAACAGCCATAGTAAAATTTGGCATCATAGAATAACAACCTACTTCACCTTGTTTGTTTATAGCAATAAAACCAATTTGTGTTTTTCGTGCATATTGTTCCCCTTTCATCTGAATGAGTCGTTCCAATGCTATTTTACATGCAACCTCAGGACTTTTGCCATAGCGCATAGCTTCCACAATAGTATGGCTACCACAAATACGCACGACATCTTCGCCTACACCAGTTGCACTTGCTGCACCAACAGAATTATCCACGTATAAACCTGCGCCAATAATTGAAGAATCGCCTACTCTCCCATGCAGTTTGTAAGCCATTCCACTTGTGGTGCAAGCACCGCTCAGATTGCGGTTACTATCTAGTGCCAACATGCCTATTGTATCATGATTATTTTTAATTCTTTCTTCAATAGCTTCTACCGTAGTCAAAGGATTATATTGAGATTTTTCCAACCATTTTTTCCAAGCTTTTTCGGATTTGGGTGTAAGTAAATTTTGACGTTTAAAGCCATTTTCCAAAGCAAATTGCAACGCACCATCGCCTACTAATTGTACATGTGGTGTTTTTTCCATCACCAATCGAGCAATACTTATGGCATGCATAATTTCCTCAAGTCCCATTACTGCACCTATGTTTCCTTGATGATCCATAATACAAGCATCTAAAGTCACTTTGCCATCACGATCAGGCAAACCACCATAACCAACACTCATATCTTCAGGATCTGCTTCTGGCACCATTACACCTTGGTGAACAGCATCCAAAGCAGAGCCATTAGATTTTAATACTTTCCAAGCTACGTGATTTGCTTTCGTATTGGGCTCCCAAGTACTTATCACGATGGGATGAGTTGGCAAAGTAGCAAATGCAGCTAATTCGGATGGATTTAAAGCGACAAGTGGAGCTACTGCACCAATAGATTTTACAAATTTTCTTCTGTTCATGAAAGTGAGTATATCGAACGTTTAGTTTAAAGTAAGGTTTCTAAAAATAGTTTCTAAGGTTTGGTTTGGAAACTGTTGTTGTAACTCATTGAGTTTTGCATCTGCTACAATATTTCCTTTGTTGATTATAATCACCCTGTCACACATTGCTTCTACCTCTTGCATAATATGTGTCGATAATATAACTGTTTTTTCTTTGCCAAATTCTTTAATTAAAGTTCGTATTTCAACAATTTGATTTGGATCTAAACCAGAAGTTGGTTCATCCAAAATCAATACATCAGGATTATGAATCATAGCTTGTGCAATGCCTACTCTTTGTTTATAACCTTTTGACAATGCTGCTATTTTCTTTTTTTCTTCCACATGCAAACCTGTTTGCTGAATGATTTCGTCAATTCTTGACTTCCCTTTTTCACCCAATTTGTGCACACCAGCTAAAAATTCTAAATATTCTCTGACATACATATCTAAATATAATGGATTAGATTCCGGGAGGTAACCAATGTGTTGTTGCGTTTCTAATATATTTTCTGTATTTTCTTTTCCACATACAAATGCTTTTCCCTCTGTAGCAGGAACATAACCTGTAATCATTTTCATGGTAGTCGATTTCCCAGCACCATTTGGCCCCAAAAAACCAACAATTTCACCTTTTTTGATTTCAAAATTAATAGCATTGACTGCAACTTGCTCGCCATATACTTTTTTCAAATTCTCAACTCGTACAGACATATTTAAATATTAATCTGCTAATTTCGACAATAAAATTGAATCTATTGTCGTTTTTTATGAAAAGGAAATAAAAGGTTTATCTACTCTATGTTAAAAACTAATTCGATCTTAAATTTCTGAATACAATCATAAGTTATATATTCGTTTTAACAAACACTACACAACTTTGAAAAGCAACAACGAAATAAACGCCCTACTCCAACTTCTTGATGATCCTGATGATGAAATATACGAGTCAGTATCTGAGAAAATTCTCCATTATGGCCATGAAATTATACCAAACCTTGAGTCTATGTGGGAACATACGACTGACATGGAAGTGCAAGAAAGGATAGAAAACTTGATTCATAAAGTAAATTTCAATGCTGTTTTTGATGGTTTTAAAACTTGGTTTCAAGCCGAAAAACCTTCATTACTCACAGGAGCTATTTTGATGTCTAGGTTTAATTTTGCTGAAATTGACGAAACTGAGCTTCGTAAAACAATAAAAAGGGTATATCAAAGTTGTTGGTTAGAACTCAATAATTACCTCACCCCTTTAGAACAAATCAATATTGTAAATAGTATATTTTACAGTATGTATAAGTTTAAAGGATTTGAATTAGATGCTAATATTCCGAATCATTTTTTTATCAATGAAGTGGTTCAAAGTAAAATGGGCAATAATTATTCCTTGGGTATTGTTTATCAAATACTCTGCGAGATGTTGGATATACCTGTATACATGGTTCAATTGC
Organism: Chitinophagaceae bacterium; assembly: GCA_044353325.1. Taxonomy (GTDB): domain Bacteria; phylum Bacteroidota; class Bacteroidia; order Chitinophagales; family Chitinophagaceae; genus OLB11. The sequence continues at coordinate 4,777 of JBILCF010000065.1, forward strand.
CAAGACAATGTCTTTTGGCTTACTATGATGCATTGCATGATTTTTTTAACTTAGAAAAAAATCCAGTTAAAAAGATTCAATTTTATATTGATCCTTCTTCTGGGGCTATTTATACTCAAAATGACGTCAATGCCTATTTGAATAAGTATGAATTGGAAGCCAATGAATACACTTATTTACCACTTTCAAATAAAGATATTGTTTGTAATAGCTTAGCTGCATTGAGTTTTGTATATGAAGAAATGGGCGAACATTTTAAACATGACGAATTGAATCAATTGGTTGAGTTACGATACAAATATTAATTAAGATAATGGAATTAATCGTTTGATGGCTCTTAATTGATGTGTTCTTTTACTTGACAATTTGTTGATGATTCCTTCCATATCTATGTAATCAATTGCAACTTTACCATTACTTTCAGCAGCATGAATGATTTCATTGGGTGATATAAAAATACCTACATGTTTAATTTCGCCATCATTGTTTTCAAAAAAAGCTAAATCGCCAATAACTACTTGTTGAATAAAATCAACAGTTTCTCCAAAAACCATTTGAGCAGCCGCATTGTGTGGTAAATTAATTTGAAAAAATCTATAAAAAACTTGAACTAATCCTGAACAATCAATACCGGCTGTTGTATGACCTCCCCACATGTAAGGAGTTTGTAAAAAGTGGGATAAAATATTTAGTTGTGTAGCTTTGTCAAAAGGATAATCCTTGAATGATGAAGCAATTATGCTTGTATTTTTATCTTCTGCGTAAACATAAGTGCCAGTAAAGACAATGATATCTAAGCCATTATACAATACTTTCTTCGAATCTAAACCTACAATGCCAGTTGGTTTTTGATTAAATTGTTCATCCGAAATTGAACTTAGCTGCGATAATAAAACCCAACCTTCATAGCCATCAAAAGCGCAACGAACCTTTTGCCAGTTTCCAATTAAATCATTTAACACAGTGACTTTATCGCCAAACATCAATTGCGAATGCAATTCCGCACGGTGGTTGGGTTCAACCATCAAATTTGCCAAAGCTACAATACACATCATTTTATCCATGAAGTAAACCTACAATGCAAGATTGAATTGGACAAAGTTCTTCAAAATAAATAATAAAAATAGACGGATTTTAACCTTTTACAAACAACATTTATTGTAAATTCGTGATTCAAGATTGTGAATACCCAACTAAAAAACCTCAATGATGAGGAGCTTGTGTTTATCTACCGAAGTAAAAAAACATCGGAGGCTTTGGGTATTTTATATCATCGATATTCACATTTGGTATATGGGGTATGTATGAAATACCTTAAAAACCAGGATAATGCCAATGATGCCACAATGCAGATTTTCGAGAAATTAATAACTGACTTACCGAAATATGATGTTCAATTGTTTAAAGCATGGATATATCGGGTTGCTCAAAACCATTGTTTGATGATACTTCGAAGTACTAACCATGATACAAGGTTGGTGGCAGAATTCCCAGAGTATAGTATGGAATATGAAGATAATATGCATCCTGTACTTGAAAAAGAGAAAATGCTAGTACAAATGGAAGAGGCTTTAATAGATTTAAACGAGGACCAAAGACGATGTATAACATTATTTTATTTAGAAAAAAAGACTTATACAGAGATAATGCTAGAAACTGGGTTTAACTTTATGCAAGTAAAAAGTTTTATTCAAAATGGCAAGCGAAATTTAAAATTAAAACTGAACGAGAATATAACCAATGAGTGATATGTCTAACATATGGTCCCAAAGTTCATGCCTGACTAAAAATCAGCTGATAGGCTATATTCAGCATACTTTAGAAAGTGAAGAAGAATACCTTATTGAATCTCACTTGAATGATTGCCCTTTTTGCAATGATGCCTTAGAAGGATTAATGTATTCAGATTTGGACAAAACAGAACAACATTTAACAGCACTAAAAACTGATTTTCACGAAAAACTACACAAACTCGATCAAGAAAAATCAAAACCAAAACCACTCTATATTGAGCCAAAAGTAAACGAACTTAAACCTGAAGCAAAGACTTCGAGCCGAAAAATATCATACAGATGGTTGTATGCTGCAAGTGTTTTATTGATAGTTGGCCTTGGCTATTCTGTCTATTCATTCATACAAAAAAGCAAACCAAATGCTGTAGCCCAAAAGGTAAATCCTAAAATATCGAATGCTAATGCCGAATACAAACCAGTTAAAGATAAAAGCAATGAGCTGATACAACTTGAAGTTAGACCAGAAGACATCAGTCCTTTACCTGAAATGACTACAAAAAACACTGAAATTGAATCTAAAAATTATAAACAAAAAGAGACTAAGTCGGTTTTACCAAGCGAAACAATAGTTAGAAATAGTCCAATACAAACAACACAGAAAAGAGAAGAATCAAAATTAGATAATCCTGTTCCACAAATTCAAGAAAAAGAAAATGGTGGTAGTGATGCCATTGAAAACGATGAAAGTTTGCAAAATTATGCCAAGGAAGAACGGGTTTCAAATGTAGATGCGACCAAATATAAAAAAATATCAGATAAGAAATCAACAGTTGGATTAAGTAAAAACGCTACGCCAACTATTCAATCGCCAAGTTCGAATCAAATGAACTACTCATCAAATAATAATAACAATGATTATGTGTTCAACAAAGAAGATAATAATCAAAAAACTTTAAAGAAAGAAATACAACAGTTAAGTGAATCTTTGTCTGAAGAATATAACGATGCATTAGCTCAATACAATAAGGGCAATTACCGAAAGAGTATTCGTCAATTTGAAAAACTGTTATCAAGCACTAATGGTGAAATGAAAGAGGACATAATTTACTACTTAGCCATGGCAAATATGAACAGCGGAAAAGAAGATAAAGCAAACTTGTACTTTACACAATTGAAAAATAGCGCTAAATACAAATCCAAAATTCTTCAAACGCAAAGGGCTATGAAGAAATAATCAGATCCCAAAACTCACTTAAAATAATCAGTGAATTAGTTTGGACTCTCTGTTTGAGAAGATGATTTCATTGGTGCGTCCTTACCTTTCTCGAAAAATGGAGCTCCATAAAATAAATATAAAACGCCCAATACGACAAATAATCCCAAGACTACCCCTAAAAATGTAATTGTACGTTTCTGAGCCGTATTCATGGATTCCAATTTGTGCATTTCGCCCAATCGGTTCACAGTGTTCTCCATTTTGTTAAATGCAGTTTCGCCTTTGATGATGTAATCATAGGCTCCATTGCGCATGCTTTCAAGTGCAATATCAATATTGTCTTGTGCAGAAAACATGATAACTTTAGTAGGTGGATTAATACGCTTGATTTCTTTCAGAACTTCTACCCCATTTTTTGCATTGGGATTGTTTGAATTTAAATGGTAATCCAAAACAACTATCTCAGGTTTGAAAGCTTCAATATCCTTCATAGCTTTTTCGCCGTCTTCATATACTTTTAATTCAAAAATATATCTTTCGCCTAAATAATCCTTGATCATTTCAACTTGAATTGGATCATCGTCGATGATAAACATATAACGAACGTTTTCTAACATATAATTTTCACTTGCCATAATATTGGATATTTTGTCGAAAGTTAATTCAATTTAAATAGGTAACAAAGTTATGTTAAAAAAATATGTCTAGGAAATGATAATTGTCATTGTTTAGTGTACATAACATAACTAACTTTGTATTAAATTAAAAACATCAAAAAAAATGAATACGATCCTAATCCCAACCGATTTTTCGCCAGTTGCCGACAACGCCTTGAAATATGCAATGGACATGGCTACTCATTATCAGCTAGACATTACTTTGTTTCACGTTGTACAGCTCTCAACTCCAAGCGTTGCTGATGTTGTGTACATTGATACAATGACCGATTTGACAAAAAATGCTGAAGAAAAAATGGCTGCTAAGGTCGCCGCCCTAAAAGAACAATATCCTCATTTAAACTTATCTTTTAAAGTAGAAACAGGTTTATTATTGGATTCCCTTGAATCATATTGTGAGGAAATCAAACCAATAGCAATAGTCATGGGTATTACTGGCGATGGTACAGGTGTAGATAAAATAATAGGAAGTAATGCTATTTTAGCTATGAATACCCTTACAAATCCATTAATCATAGTTCCAAAAAGTGGTTACTTCAAATCGGTAAACAAAGTGTGCTTTGCATGCGACTTGCAAAATGTAGCGACTTCTACTCCTTTATTAGCCATTAAAGCATTTGCAAAATTATTTAATTCGGAGGTTCATATTTTAAATATTGATTACAAAAACAGACATTTTTCGCCAAATACACAAAGCGAAATCGATGTATTAAATCTCATGTTTGATACAATTCCTCATCATTTTCATTTTATTGAAAATGAGAGTGTACAAGATGCAATCAGTGATTTCATAGATGCCAATGAAATGGACATGTTAATAATGCTACCCAAAAAACATTCATTTTTTGCTAGCTTATTTAAGAAAAGTCAAACTAAAGAAATGCTTTACCAAAGCCACATTCCTATTTTGGCATTGCATCAACATTAAATTATCAACGATAATCTACCCATTAAAAAAGCCACGAATTTCGTGGCTTTTAAATTTATAAAATATTTTAGTGTTATTAGAATTCGTAGAATTTCTCAAATCGGTTGTAACGATCTTCTTCTGTCGTACTAAAAATATAAGCAAATTGTACACCATAAGATTTATTTCTTGTCACTGTAAATTGTGGATTTACATCAGATGAACCCATATCGTAGTAACCAACCATGTAAAAACCTTTTTTCAATTCAAAACCAGCCTTGAATTTAATGCCTGCATCCCAAGGTTTTATTTGGTCTCTTTCATTATCAAGTCCAACTCTCAAAGTTCCATTTTCAATGTTGTTGCCATCACTGTAATATTTATGAGAGGAGTGTATTAATTTGCTGATATAAGGACCTGCACCAATAATCAAGTGTGCACTTTTTACATCAATTTTATAAGTCAAACAGATTGGTAATGTAATATAACTTAAATCAGTTTGCATTTCTTCTGAAATGTTTGGACGATCAGAAGTATAAAATCCTCCTCTTCGCGTATACAACAACTCAGATTGTAAACTTAAATTTTTAGTCATGACTAAATCTGTAATCACACCTGCATGAAAAGCAAGTCGATTTCTAAAAATACCTTCGTACTTATAGGTGTTGGATTTGTATACTTGACGATTAAAATTGAGACCGCCAGTGGGCCCAATGCGAAACTGAGCTTGAGCAGCAACTGCAAAAAACAACATCAATATTGAGCCTATAAAAGATTTCTTAATCATTCATTACGATTTGGGCTGAAAATTACAACCAAATTTGTTGTTTTTAAAACTTTTTAGACCTTGTTTTAAAATTTCATTGGGATTTACGAATTATAAAGTTCAAAAAATTGAAATTTTAATTTGTTTTATTCTTCTATACTGTCATTAGTTTTTTATTTATTGAACTAAAACCATTTTTCATTTTTTTTCAAAAGATCTATGGATGTATTTTTGTAAAAAATAATTATGGATATAAAAATTATAGAAACATTCGGGGTATTAATTGTATTCGTACTCATTTATATCTTAAACAAACGTGCTATTAACAATACATTGAAACGATTTGATATTGGGTATCCTAGGCGAAAAATGGTTACTAAAATGATCAATGCAATTATGATTGCAGTTACTATAATTGTGTTAGCAGCCATTTGGGGTGTCAACCACAATCAAATCATTGTATTTTTGACATCATTAATCACAGCTTTAGGTATTGCTTTTTTTGCACAATGGTCTTTATTGTCAAACATTACTTCAGGTTTGATATTATTTTTTAATCACCCTTTAAAAATCGGAGACAATTTGCGCGTTTACGATAAAGAATTTCCAAAAACAGGCCGAATTACAGATATTACCTACTTTTTTGTTCATCTCAAAACAACTGAAGGTGAGCATATTACCATACCCAATTCTGTGGTATTACAAAAAATGATAGCAGTAGTCAATGAAGAAGAAAACTCAATTTAAGCCGTATTAAGCTTCAACCAATTCTGCTTCTAAGTCATAATCAAAAGCTTTAATAATTTTGACTCGAACAAAATCACCTGGTTTTAATTTTTTCTTAGTTGAAATAATAACTTCATTATCAACTTCTACACTATCAAATTCTGTACGACCAATATAACGTCCAGCTTCTTTTTTATCTATTAAAACATCAAGTACTTGACCTACCTTTTTTTGATTAATCTCGAATGAAATTTCTTGTTGTACATCCATGATTTCTTGCGCCCTTGCCTCTTTTTCTTCACTGCTAAGATTGTCATCCAATGCATATCCGCTAGTCCCCTCTTCATGAGAATAGGTAAACACGCCTACTCTATCGAATCGGACTTCTTCTAAAAACTGTTTTAAATCTTCGATATCCTCTTGAGTTTCACCTGGGAAACCAACGATTAATGTAGTTCGTAAACAAATATCAGGTAAAATAGCACGAATAGAACGAATCAATTCCATCATTTCTTTACGTGTAATTTGGCGTTTCATAGCCGTCAACATTCGATCTGAAACATGTTGTAAAGGAATATCTAAATAATTGCAAATTGTTGGATGAGCTTTCATCACTTCGATCACTTCTAATGGAAATTTGTGCGGGTAGGCATAATGCAAACGAATCCATTTTAATCCTTCTATTGCTGCTAATTTTTCCAACAATTGTGGCAATGTACGTTCTTTATACAAATCAAGTCCGTAATAGGTCAATTCTTGTGCAATAAGCATGATTTCTTTGACGCCTTTTTTGACCAAACTTTTTGCTTCAGCAATCAATTCTTCTTCTGGACGAGAAACATGTTTGCCGCGCATCAAAGGAATTGCACAAAATGAGCAAGTCCGGTTACAACCTTCAGAAATTTTTAAATAAGCATAGTGACTCGGTGTACTCAAGAATCGCTCACCTACCAATTCAGCTTTGTAATCTGCTTCAAAAGCTTTTAAAATATTAGGCAATTCCATCGTACCAAACCATGCATCAACACCTTCTATTTCTTGTTCAAGATCGTTTTTGTAGCGTTCGCTCAAACAGCCAGTTACATAGACTTTATCCAAATAACCTTCCTCTTTAAGTGCTACGTGTTCCAATATTGTATTGACGCTTTCTTCTTTTGCTTTATCTATAAAACCACAGGTATTGATAATTGAAATGTTATAATCAGGCTTTTCACTTTCGTGCACCACTTCAATACCATTCGCTATTAATTGACCGCTCAAGACTTCGCTATCAACCATATTTTTCGAACAACCTAAGGTGGTTATATTGACTTTATCTTTGTGTAGTTTTTTTGATTTCATATCGTAATAAACATGGATAAGCAACAATATTTAGTTGTATCCAACTTTTTTTGATTGTTGCAAAGTAAAGGATTATTGTTTAAATAGATTAAAGAAACTATGGCTTCAATTCCTTTTGAATAATTTTTTCTAAATCATAAAGACTCATGTCTACGGCCAAAATCTTTCCATCTTTGATTAATATTTTATTTGGAATGGATGAAATAGCATAATCCTTACAAGAATTTCCATTAAAACCATAAGCATCGTTGACATGAATAAATGGAACATTGTGCTCTTTGATATAGTTGACCCAACTATAATAACCTTTGTCCAATGAAACAGCATAGACTTCCAATCCTTGTTCGTGGTATTTTTCATACAATTTAACCACATCAGGCATTGACTTGACACATGGATAACACCATACCGCCCAAAAATCGAGTAATATTAATTTAGATTTAACCTCATTCAAAGGTCGCCACTTTCCTGCAGTATCTGGAAGCTTGATGTTAGGAGCCAAACTACCTATACTCAACTGAGCATTTGCTTCTGACTGAATAATAAAACATAAAACAAAAAGTAAAACTATTTTTCTCATTCAGGCTTGTCAAATTTAGGATTAAGAATAAACTCATGATCTGTTAAGGTATTTAAGAAAGCAATCAAATCATCTACATCTTGTTCGGTCATCCGATCTTTAACTGCATCTTTAAGTTCAGGAGATAAATTTTGAGTGTATTTAAAATGCTTATTATAATGTTGTATACATTGTCGTAATGTGGTAAAACGTCCATCATGCATATAAGGACCCGTTTTTTCAATGTTGCGTAATGTTGGTGTTTTAAACTTACCTTGGTCTGCACTGTTTTTTGTAATCAATGCACGACCCAAATCAACTGGAATACTATCAAGGCCTGTGTTTCTGAATTCGAAATCGGTAAACGTACTGCCAAATGAATGACAATGCGTACAGTCCCCTTTCTTTTCATTTGTATATACTTCCATACCTCGTTGTTCTTGCTCAGTCAACTGCACTTCTCCACGTTTCCATTTGTCAAATTTAGAATTAGCAGAAATTAACGTACGTTCAAACTGTGCGACTGCTTGCATCAATAGCTTAGTTGTAATCACATCTGTTCCAAATGCTTTTTTAAACAAAGCAGGATACTGGGGATGATTTTGAAGTTTAGAGATTACATTTGGAATTGTTTCATGCATCTCAACAGGATTAGTTATGGGGCCTAATACCTGAGACTCTAAATCCGCTACACCTCCGTCCCAAAAGAAACTTTTTGAATACCCAATATTAAACAAAGGCATAGAGTTTCGAGTACCTTGTATTCCATCAACCCCTGTGCTTAAGGCAAGATTACTGTCAATAGTATAATTTCTTAATTGATGGCATGAGCCACAATTCATCGTATTATTGGCTGATAAAATATTGTCAAAAAACAATTTTCGACCTAAATCTATTGCTTCCTGGGACATAGGATTACCAGCAGGAATAGGCATTGGAGGCAAGCCCGCAGGAATATTTAAATCAACATGTGTGTGTGTGTGACCATCGCCCAATATTAAACTTGGATCAGCCTTACAAGCCGCCAAAAAACAGAACAAACTGAATGTTACAATTTTTTTCATGATAAATAAATCTTCTACAAAGTTAATTGAAATTAAGCAAATAAAAATTACAGGACAAATTATTCTCAAATCCAAAATATAAGTTATATTTATGTGCTATGCTGATTGTACAAACTATTCAATCAATTTTTATAAATATCGCTTCGACAATTCGGCGATTTCCAGTGCCTGTTGGTTTGAGTATATTTGCCTTTATCGTA
>JBILCF010000066.1:0-13867 GCA_044353325.1 Chitinophagaceae bacterium
AATCCTAACAGGAGCTTATAAAGGACTTGGTGGATTTAAATCTATTGCGAATGCATTTCCTGGCGTATGGGATTGGCAGTCGTTTTGGAGTATGACTGCTTTCTTATCTATTGTATTGGCATTTATGAATTTACTTCCTATTCCTGCTTTAGATGGTGGACATGTATTGTTTACGTTATACGAAATGATTACAAGACGCAAACCCAATGAAAAATTCTTGGAGTATGCACAAATGGCTGGTATGATTTTCTTATTGATCTTGATGGTCTACGCCAATGCCAATGATTGGCTTGGATGGGGAAAATAGAAAACACATCAATTTAAAATTCGAAACGCCTACCTAAATAAGTAGGCGTTTTTTTTACCCCATATTACACAATAGACTTTGACTAAGGAAAAGGATAATGTGTTAGATGGGGTTACCCCGATTTAGTATTTGTTGTCAGATTTTGCAAAAAGCTGATTTACAAATGCTTAATCGTTTCAGTATTTCTAATGCTGAATCTGGGTTTATGATTTATATCATTACATTCAAGATTCATTTCGTCGTAACTTTGTTACATTCATTATAATTGTTATTCATTAAAAAAAATATTTTACTATATGCAAATTCAATTCAGTCAATCCGCAACTATTCAAGAAATACAAGCTCAGTTTAAATCATCGTTCAGTCATTTGAAACTTGAATTTTACAAAAAACCTCATCATGACGAAGAAGGCAATTTGAAAAAAGACCAATATTTGCACAATGTTACGTTGGGCGAAATCATGGAGACTCAAGCTGATATTTCGATTACAATTGATGACAATATGACTAGTGCAGAATTTGAACAATGGTTCGAAACAAATCATCAATTGCATGTACAACTTTTTAGATTGCAACGTGGCACTTGGCTACAAACAACAGCAACAGATCAACTTACCTTAATCGAACAAAACGAAAAAGGGATACAAGCTGATCTTGACATCGAACTCGAATCCCCTACGGAAATTGACAATCAGTAAAATACTACTTGACTAATTTATATGTTTTTGACAATTTTTGTTGGTCAATCAAGGTCAAGAAATAAATGCCTTGACTCAATATTGAAGTATTAAGCTTAGTATTGGTTTGAATATTTTTTTCTTCTAAAATTACTTGACCATTGATATCCGTAATACGAGCAGACAATTGTTGTCCTTCATGCTCAATTGTTACATTATTTTCTATTTTGGTTGGATATACATTAACTGTTGCAAATGCTTTTTCAATAGCTGAAACAGAAGAGCTAACACCAATCGGTGCAAAACGAAATACTTGACCATTGTTTGGCAAACCTACAAATGTAAAATTAGCAGGAGGATTGTTTAAATCTATTGAAGTTGTAGGATTGTTAGCAAAAGGTGTAGCCGCATTTCCACTAATATAAGTACAAGTATCTATGTTATAAATCAAGTTAGCTATATTAATAGTAGAATTATAAATCAAATTAATTGCAGGTCCACTTAAACTATCAAAACTTGTAGCTAAATCAGCGACAAATGATGGACCATATCTGAACTCAATAATATTAGAATTTTCGTACAACCAAATTTGAAAATTTGTTGAATCTAGGCTTGTTTGATCACTATAAAAACCTGCATTTTTAAATTCAATTTTGCAAATACGACTACCTGCTGTTCCGGTCGTTACATATGAAATTGGTGAAACTGCAGCCGTTGAATTATTATAGCCTCTGTCAGCAAGATCTGCTTGAAATGGCATCATTAATCTTGTTCCTATTTCGAGGTTAGCATCGAAATCTTGTGGCGCATACATCATACCGTAAGAATCTATAACAATAGAATCAATGTTACGGTTAGCTATAGCCCATTTAAACGTAAATCCTAAAGGGATAGTCATTAGTGTATCATCCCAAGCATTTCCAGCTGTTAGATTTGTAGATCCTACTAAGTCAGTATAAGTTGCAGTCAGGTTTGTAAATGTATAAGGATACATCACCTGAGCTTTTAATCCGAATGATGCAACAAGCATCAAAGCAAATAGTGTAATTTTTTTCATATTAAATATTTTGTAGCGAAATTACGTTCGAAGTGCTGGAAAAAATCATAAGGAAATGTAAAAATATCAACTACAACATGAACGAGTTTATTCATACACGAAAAAAAGTTATGTAAATTTAGAAGTTGTTGAACAAGTATATTTTACACCCAACTATGAAAATCTAATGCATTGAATTACTTCTTAATCCTAGGCCAAATCAAATTCAAAAAAAACGATAATAGATAAGTACAACTGATAAAGAATTCTTGATAAAGTGTAAAAAAGTATGTTTAAATGACCGAAATTGCAAACTATTCTAACATCCTAACTATTATAAATATGGACAGAAAAGACTTTTTAAAAAAAGGATTCCTTGGAACTGGCATGTTTGCCGCTTCAGCTGCTTTTGGAAATTTAATCAAGAATGATATTGATGAATTAAAAGACCTTGAAATATTGGGCTTCAATCATATACCCAATTCTAAGTCAGACATTGCTGAAAATACAATATTGCATAAATCCAGTACACGTGGATACGCCAATCATGGATGGTTAGAAAGTAAACATACCTTTAGCTTTGCGAACTATCACAATCCAGAGAGAATGCATTTTGGAGTACTTAGGGTTTTAAATGATGATAGAGTTAACCCAGGAATGGGATTTGGAACACATCCTCATGACAATATGGAAATTATAAGCATTCCATTAGAGGGAGATCTTGAGCACAAAGATAGCATGGGAAATACGACCATTATTAAACATGGAGATATTCAAGTGATGAGTGCTGGCACAGGTATCATGCACAGTGAATACAACAAGAATAGCGACAAAGAAGTAAAATTTCTTCAGATTTGGGTTTATCCAAACAAAAAAAATGTAACCCCAAGATATGATCAAATAACGCTCAATAAAAAGGAAAGTGTAAACAAATTTAAACAAATTCTATCTCCTAATCCTCATGATGCGGGTGTGTGGATACATCAAGATGCTTGGTTCAACATGGGAACATTTAACAAAGACATTAAAACAACCTACAAACTAAACAAAGAAGGAAATGGCGTTTATGTTTTTTTACTAAAAGGTAATGCAACAATAAATGATCAGCTTGTTGAAAACAGAGATGGGTTTGGAATATGGAACATTAACAATTTAGAAATAACATCAAATGAAGATGCAACTGAAATATTAGTGATGGAAGTTCCAATGAGTGTATAAGTATCTTGACTGACTATCTAAAATCAATTCCACGAAACATTCCCGATAGTATCGCTTCTAATTCTATGTTTTACTAAAAACATCAACATAGACAAAAACTGAAATAAAACACTTAGCATTACAGTTAATTGTTTACCGATTAGTGCATCTTATTTTCATTCATATTACAGATGAAACTAACTCTGTATATACAAAGCGATAGAGTCAAAACGGAGCGTCGCAATTGCGCTTCATCGAAGTACAGACCTTAATATCCCCCAAAAAAAAAGGCTACCGAAGTAGCCTTTAAATATTTTATGCATAAACAGATTTACTTTAAGCCAAATGCTTTTTTAACCTGTGGAACAAAATCCAATTTTTCCCAAGTGAACAATTCCACTTGAACTTTTTTCTCATTGGCTTTGCCCTTATTGAAAATTTTGGTAACGACTTCATTTTTACGTCCCATATGACCGTAAGAAGCTGTTTCAGAATAAATCGGATTGCGCAATTTTAATCTTTGTTCGATTGCATACGGACGCATGTCAAATATTTTTTCAACAATACGTGCTATTTCGCCATCGGTTTTGTCCACTTTAGCTGTACCGTAAGTATTGATAAACAATCCACAAGGCTTCGCTACACCAATAGCATACGATACTTGTACTAGAACTTCATCGCACAAGCCTGCTGCTACTAAATTTTTAGCTATATGACGCGTTGCATAAGCAGCACTACGATCAACTTTACTTGGATCTTTTCCGCTGAATGCACCACCACCGTGTGCACCTTTGCCACCGTAGGTATCTACGATAATTTTACGACCTGTCAAGCCAGTATCGCCGTGTGGACCGCCAATGACAAATTTGCCTGTTGGATTGATATGATATGTAATTTTATCGTTGAATAACTTTTGAATAGCTGGTTTCAATTGTTTTTTTACTCGTGGTATAATTACACTGATGATATCACTTTTGATTTTAGCTAACATTTTAGCTTCTTTGTCGAAATCGTCATGTTGTGTAGAAACGACTATAGTGTCAATTCGTATAGGATTATTGTTATCATCATACTCTATCGTTACTTGACTTTTAGCATCTGGTCTAAGGTATTTCAACTCCTTTCCTGCACGGCGAGTTTTAGACAATTCTTGCAATATTTTGTGAGCCAAATCCAATGCCAATGGCATGTAATTGTCCGTTTCGCGAGTAGCATAACCAAACATCATACCTTGATCGCCAGCACCTTGTGCATTAGCTTTTGATTCAAAGCTTTGTGCTTTTACTTTACGGTCTACACCTTGATTGATATCAGCACTTTGCTCGTGAATAGCAGAAAGTATACCACACGAATTGGCTTCAAACATGTATTCTGATTTCGTATACCCAATTTTACGAATTACCTCACGTGCTATTTCTTGCACATCAAGATAAGCTTCGGATTTAACTTCACCAGCCAATACAACTTGACCAGTAGTTACCAAGGTTTCGCAAGCCACTTTTGAGTTGGCATCATAAGCTAAAAAATGATCTATCAAGGCATCTGAAATCTGATCAGATACTTTATCAGGATGTCCTTCAGAAACTGATTCTGATGTAAATAAATAAGGCATGAATTATTAATTTTGTTTTTATTACGTGATACGCAAATGTAATGTAGAATTTCTTTTTTTCGAACCTAAGCCAACATTATTTAAGCTACATTAGTTTTACAACAAGAATATGACCTGATTTATGGACTAAACCTCATACTTAATCAAGTTTTGGAACAATATTTGTCACGGTAATGTAACAATTCATTGAAAAACAATAGAAGAAGTCATTTTGGCACTCAGATTTCTTGTATATTTATACTCACTTTTGATTTATGATTAAAAATTTAACCCTGATTTTGGCTTTACTATTTTGCAATTTGTTTGCGTTTAGCCAAGCATCAGTTCAAAATTGCTTGGGTGCTATACCTGTTTGCCAATTAAGTTACACGCAATCCAATGCTTATTCGGGCGTAGGATCTGCAAACGAATTGAATGCTTCTAATCAAGGTTGTTTAACGACTGGCGAAAACAATTCAGTTTGGTATATCATTACAGTTTCTTCGCCGGGAAATTTGGCATTTACAATAACACCTGCCACTACATCAGATTATGACTTTGCCGTATGGGATCTTACAGATAAAAGTTGTTCGGCGATCAGTAATGGCTTAAGTCCAATTCGATGTAATTATGCTTCTTTAGCCAACTCTTCACCTGGTGGATTAACTGGCTTATCAGCAGCAGCTGCTTTACCTTCTTACGGTGCTGCAGGACCTTCTTTTAGTAGCGCCATTAACGTTGTAGCTGGACAAACGTTTGTCATTTTAATCAACAATGCATCGGGCAGTGCCAGTGGCTACACACTGAATTTTGGTGGATCTACTTGTCAAGTCCTCGACAATCAAGCTCCAACTATAAAAGCAGATACACTTCCATCAGGATGCAACGCCCCTACTTCAATGAAAGTTCTACTTTCAGAAAATGTAAAGTGTAGCTCATTTCAAACCAATGGTAGTGATTTCCAATTGGCCCCAGCAGCTGCAACTATTACCTCAGCAAGCAGTGTTGCATGTAGTGGAGGTTCAGATTTTTCAAATTTATTTTCATTAAATTTTTCAACTGGCTTAGCCGCAGGCACTTATACTTTATCTGTTAAGAATGGTACAGATGGGAATACATTGATTGACAATTGCAACAATGCCATGCCAGTTGGCTCCTCCATTGTGTTTACTGTAATACCAGCATTAACAGCAACAGCATCAGTACAATTTGGTTGTGCCGGCACACCTACAGGCGTGATCACAGCAGGAGTTTTGGGTGGTACACCGCCTTTTCAATACAAAATCAATTTAGGAACATATACCGCCAATAATGTATTTAGCGGATTAGTAGCAGGTACATATACCATTTTTGTTAAAGACCAAAACAATTGTGTAGATGATACTGTGGTTAATTTAACTGCTTCACCACCTATTTCGATTACATCTGTAAGCACGACAAATCTAACTTGTTACGGATTAAATAATGGTAGCGTGACCGTAACAGCAAATGGCGGCAATCCCCCACTTTCCTATTCTGTCAATGTACAACCCTATTCATTGAACAATACGATTTCTAATTTAGCACCAGGCAGTTATGTTGTCAATGCCAAAGATGCAAATGGTTGCACTTCTTCATCAGTTGCATTTATTTCATCACCAGGACAAATTTCAATTAACTCGTTAAGTATTTCGAACACAACATGCGGTACAAATAATGGTTCAATTAGTATTGTGGCATTTGGTGGAACACCACCACTCAATTACGCTTTAAACAATGGTGGATTCCAAACGAATGGTACATATACCGGTTTAGCTGCTGGAACATATACACTTCAAATCAAAGATGGAAACAATTGCACTAAGGATACTATTGTATCGGTCGTACCTTTAGGCGGTGTAACAATATCATCATTAAACGTAACTCAACCTAATTGTGCAGGAAACACAGGAAGTATTACCATTAACGGAACTGGCGGAGTCACTCCCTATACTTATTCTATCAATGGTGTAAATTTTAATGCTTCAAACATTTTTGGTTCGCTTGCATCTGGAAGTTATACCGTTACAATCAAAGATGCGAATAACTGTACATCTTCATCTGCAACAATATTAAGTTCACCTGCTAATATTTTTTACACCAACACAACAATCGTTTCACCAACCTGTGTTACTTTAGGAAGTGTAACGATCAATGGCGTTGGCGGCGCTACACCGTATACATATGCGGTAAATGCAAATCCTTATAGCGCATCAAATACATTTACAGGTTTAGCTGCAGGTTCATATGTATTTCATATCAAAGACAACAACAATTGTGTACATGATACTACGATTACTTTAAACGTGACACAACTTCCAACTATTGTAGCCCTTGGCATTACAAATCCATCGTGTAGTTTTCCAAATGCGGGGAGCATTGTCACATACGCAAGTGGAGGTACACCTGTGTATACTTATTCTATCAATGGAGGCGCATTTGTAGCAGGCAGTATGTTTAGCAATCTACCTGCAGGTAGTTATACCATAGTGGTCAAAGATGCCAACAATTGTACATCGTCCAGTGTTGCCAATTTAAATTCAACCAACACACTTACCTTCGCAAGTTTTGCTAAACAAAATGTAGGTTGTGGAGGCACACCTTTAGGTAGTATCAATGTAACAGCAGGCAATGGAAATCCAGCCTATCAGTACAGTTTAAATGTTGCACCCTTTCAAGCAAGTGGAAACTATACTGGCCTAGCAGCTGGCACATATACTATTACTGCAAGGGATGCTAGCAATTGTACTGTCTCAAGTGTTGCTGTCATCACATCATCAGCTATTGTTGCTATTTCGAGTATTGTCAAAACTAACTCACTTTGTTATTCGCCTGGCACTGGCTCAATAACAATTGTAGGTAATGTTAGTGCATTACCTATATCCTATTATTTAAATCCAGTTGGATCTAATACTTCAGGTGTATTTAACAATCTTGGTCCTGGAAATTATACCGTATCAGTCTACGATGCCAACGGTTGTCACAAAGATTCTATCATTACGTTGACTGCTCCTCCACCACTCTATTTTACAAATCCTATTATTGTATTTCCTCCATGCTACGGAGGTGTAGGTAGTATTAGCTTATTGGGTGCTGGTGGTACGCCTTCCTATACTTATGCATTAAATGCTGGAGCATATGGAGGCGCCACTTCGTGGAATAATCTTCCAGCTGGCAATTATACTGTCCATCTAAAAGATGCTAACAATTGTATTAAAGATACTGTCATTTATCTTATACAACCGCCAACAATCAACATCACAGGATTAGCATTGCTCAATGCATCTTGCAACAATGCCCCAACTGGTAGTATATCAGTATCAGCCAATGGCGGTGTAGCGCCTTATACTTACGCACTCAATGCAGGTGCATACAGTGGAAGTAGTTCATTTACATCGTTGGGCGCAGGTAATTATACGGTGCATGTTAAAGACGCAAACAATTGCATTAAGGATACTATCATTACACTCAACAACAATGGTAATTTTTATGTCAATTCAATTGTCAAAATTTCACCAGATTGTTTTGGTGGTAACAATGGAAGTGCAACTATTAACGTTACAGGTGGTGTATTGCCGTATCAATATACTATCAATGGAGGAACATTTGGCGCGAGCAATACCTTCTCCGGGCTCAGTGCAGGTTTTTATACGCTATCGGCAATAGACAATAGTGGCTGTTCTAAAGATACCGTCATATTTATCACACAACCTGTACAAATTGGATTTTCATCTATAGTACTTACACCAGCTTTGTGTGCAGGAACTAGCACAGGAACTGCAACTGTGCAAGGTACTGGTGGTGTACCAGGTTATCAATACAAAATAGATTTGGGTTCTTACGGTGCTTCGGGCAGTTTTACAGGACTTGCACCCGGTACACATACACTTTATGTTCGAGATACCAAAAATTGTATTCATGATACAGTTATAACGATAACAGAACCATTACCTGTTGGCATTACCAATGTTACCGTTATTCCTCCAGGATGTTTTAGCAATACAGGTGTTATCAGTATTGGCGGTGTAGGCGGTATTTCGCCCTATACATTTGCCATAGGCGCAGGTGCTTATACAAGCAATGGTGCATTTAGTAATTTGCCTGTAGGCACATACACCTTACATGTACAAGATGCTAATGGATGCCAACACGATACTGTGATTAGTATTACCTTGAGTCAACTCATTTTTATTACTGCATTAAATTACACGCCAGTCATTTGCCCCAATGCTTCGAATGGAAGTATTTCGGTGAGTGGCACCTCAGTGTATATTCCTGTCACGTATACATTTAATGGTGGCACACCACAGTTGTCGGGCAATTTAACTGGTCTTACTGCAGGTCCGTATTTAATCCATGTCGAAGATCAACTAGGATGTTTTATCGATACGACTATAACAATACAAAGTGCACCCCCAATTCAAATTACAGGCTTGTCTATTACAAGTCCACTTTGCTTCAACACGACTGATGGAAGTGTACAAATCAATGCCAGTGGTGGCTTAGGCACTTTATATTATAGTGTCAATGCACAGCCTTATTCTACAAACAATATTATATCCAATATCGGAATTGGCACCTATACCTTGCATGTTCGCGATAGCATCAATTGTGTGAAGGATACTATCATAACAGTGACTGGACCTCCAGCCATAACGATTGCTTCAATCAATTTAGTTCAACCGTTTTGCAACGTCGCTACCAATGGTAGTCTGACCATTAATGCTGCTGGCGGACAAGCGCCTTATCAGTATGCTATTAATGCTTCCTTGTTTACCACCAACAATGTTTTTAACAATCTTATACAAGGAAGTTATACTATTCAAATTCAAGATTTCAATGGCTGCATCAAGGATACCATTATCCAATTAAATGCTGCTCCTTACATGAATTTTTCTACGGTTATATTGACGCCAGTCAAATGCAAATTTGGCAACGATGGTGCAGCTTTAGTTATCGTAACAGGCGGTACAAGTCCGTACACATTTAGCATCAATTCCATACCGAATGGCAACTCAGGTAGCTTCTCCAATTTGGGCGCTGGTACGTATACAATACTCGCTACAGACAATATAGGTTGTGCCGAAGATACCGTCATCACGATTACAGAACCACTACAACCATTAACTGCAATATTGCTGGGTAGCACACCGAACAAATGCAAAGGCGACAGTGTAGGTAGTTTGACAGGAGGCGGAATAGGTGGTACATCGCCATTTACCTATTCGTTGGATGGAATCAATTTTCAGAGCAATAGTTTATTTAGCAATTTGCCTTCGGGTACTTTTACACTCACGGTCAAAGATGCCAATGGTTGTATCGACGACACGATTGTAAACGTTACAGAACCACCGAACTCAGTTCAACTCAATCTTTTGGGAACTAAAGATATTAGTTGCATCGATGTCAACGATGGTTCTATTACTGTATCATCAATCAATGGTATACAACCGCTTGAGTTTTTTGTAAATGGGTTTACCAAAGGAACAGATACCTTCTACAACAATTTAAGTCCAGGCGAGTATATCGTTGTAGTCATCGATTCTTTAGGTTGCAAATCTACTGGTAAATACATCATCAATCCTTCCGATCGAAAACCGCGGATTCTTATTGATAGTCTTGTAGGAGTCTTATGTGCTGGCGATCAAACTGGCTATTTGGGTTGGCATGCTGAAGATTGTTTTCCGCCTTACAGATACATTTTTAATACTACACCTTATGGTGCTACAAATTTTGCAGCCAATATTACCAATGGAGTGTATTACATTCAAGTTTTAGATACACTGGGATGCTATGGCGATACGACAATATCCATTACGCCTGGCAATAAAATCGAACTCAGTGTAAGCACCACACCTGCAACTTGCAATGGACTCGGCGACGATGGCAAAGCAAGTGCAAGTGTCACAGGCGGATTCAGTCCTTACAGTTATTGGTGGACTGCAACACCGAGTACAACACCAAATGTTGCCAACCTCATGTATGGTACACACTGGGCATATATCAAAGACTCTTTGGGTTGTGTAGATTCTACTCAATTTGAAATCATTTACGAACCTTGTTGTGTACTCAATTTACCCAATGCATTTACACCCAACTACGACGACAAAAACGATGTATTTCGAGTTATTCGTTATGGCAATATCTCCTTGGTATCTTTAGAGGTTTACAACCGATGGGGTAATTTGGTATTCCGAACTACCGATATCAATGCAGGTTGGGATGGCACCTTCAACGGACAAGAAGCCGAACTTGGTACTTACTATTATGTAGCACGCTACAAATGCCCATTAAGCAATGATATACAACTCCTCAAAGGCGATGTGATATTGATACGATAGGACGGACTATTGTTGAAGCCAAGCTTATTTATAAACGTCAACTACTTCTTGCTACCCTTAGCGCACGGCGCTTTAGGGTATCAAGGCTACACATTAGGGACACACGCTTTATTTAGCTGATGAAATGCAAATACAATCAAAACTTATAAGTCTATTTACAAAGAAGCCTTGGAATTCCAGTATTTGACAATATTTGATGAAGTGACTTGTGATTGTAGTGCGTAATGTCATATGTTTATATTGCATAAATACTTAGATTTGATGTTCAATTTAATACATACACGTAGATGAAAAAGACTCGATTTTTTGCCTTATTGTTATTGCTATTGAGTACGATAGTTTTTGTGCAATGGAAAGGCATAGATGATTCGAGGTTTGTTTCGTTAAGCATTAACCCCTCAAAGCAGCAACTGGCATTCTATTTGAAAAATGAAGCAGGGTTGCATTACAATAGTATTCAGAATTTGAAAAACGGACTGGCACGCCAGCATAAAACATTGATATTTGCAACAAATGGAGGAATGTATATGCCCGATCATTCGCCGCAAGGCTTGTATATCGAAAACGGCAAACTGATTAAACACTTGGATACAGCAACAAGTGGCTATGGTAATTTTTATTTGAAACCGAATGGTGTATTCTACATCAATGCAAAGCGCGAAGCATCTGTTTGTAATACTGAAGATTATACTTCTACTAAACAAGTCATTTATGCAACACAATCTGGTCCAATGTTGGTGATAGATGGCGCTATACATCCTGCATTTAAGCAAGGCTCCACGAACTTGAATATTCGAAATGGTGTAGGCATATTGCCCAATGGCGATGTATTGTTTGCGATGTCAAAAACAGAAATCAACTTCTACGACTTTGCCAACTATTTTAAACAAGCGGGATGCAACAACGCACTTTATCTGGATGGTTTTGTATCTAGAACCTATTTACCAGCCAAACAATGGACGCAAACGGATGGTAATTTTGGTGTATTGATAGGTTGCACTGAAATGCAAAAGAAAAAATAAGTTCAAGTATTTTTTTCTTAGTTTTGCGAAAAAATCAATGTCTAGAATACTTCTATGTTTGGTCTGTTGCTTTGGGATAAGCTCTTGTGGCTTATTTCCGTCTGAATCCAATACCAAGGATTCGAAATCAAGCACGATTTTTCCTGAAGTTAACGCCATCAATGCCAGTATTGAAAAGAATCCAAAGGATGCAGCGTTGTATTTTAAACGAGGACAAATTTATCATCAAATAAATCAAGATTCTTTGGCACTGATGGATTTTCAGACAGCTACCAAACTAGACAGTACGCAATCCAAGTACTTTAGCGCTGTAGGTGATTTGCTGTTTGAACACAAAGACATTTCGGGTAGTATACAATGGATACAAAAAGCCATCGCTTTAAATCCAGATGATGAAATAGCACATCTTAAAATGGGTAAACTGTTTATGTTTACTGAAGAATACCCAAAAGCCTTTGTAGAAATTAATACTGTTCTCCGAACAAATGTATACAATGCAGAGGCTTATTTCCTGAAAGGGATGTGCTACAAAAACATGAAGGATACAGCTAAATCAATTTCAAGTTTTCAGACAGCGGTACAAACCGAACCACGCTATGTGGATGCACACATGCAATTGGCTTTAATATTTGAAGCTAAAAAAGATCCTATTGCACTAAGCTATTTTGAAAATGCCTATAAATCTGACTCAAGCGACTTAGAACCTTTGTATGGTCAAATCATGTTTTGGCAAAATCAAGGTAAATATGCTGAAGCCAAAAAAGTGATCCAACGTATCGTAAGTATAGACAGAACCTACGCAAAATCCTATTACAACATGGGTTGGATGTTGCTACAAGAGGACTCTACCGAAAAAGCAATTCGACAGTTTGGCATAGCCATACAAGAAAAACCTGATTACGTAGAAGCCTATTATAATAGAGGCTTATGCTATGAGATTGAAGGCAAAATGGAACAAGCCAAAGAAGATTACAACCAAGCATTAACCTTTAACCCTGATTACGAACCTGGCAAAACCGCACTTCAACGCGTAAATTCAAAAAAATAATTTTTATGACCCGTATAGCACCTTCAGTTTTATCTGCAGATTTTTTAAACCTTAGTCGTGACATTGCCATGATAAACGAATCAGAAGCCGACTGGTTTCATTTGGATGTTATGGACGGACGCTTTGTACCCAATATCAGTTTTGGCCTACCTGTAATAGCAGCGATAAAAAAAGAAGCAAAAAAAACATTGGATGTACACTTGATGATTGAAGAGCCAGGCAAATATGCTGAAGATTTCAAAAAAGCAGGTGCTGACATATTGAGTGTACATATAGAAGCTTGTCCGCATTTGCACCGCAATTTGCAACAAATCAAAGCCTTGGGCATGCAAGCCGGCGTAGCAATCAATCCGCACACCCCTGTGCAAAGTATGTTTGATGTATTGCACGATGTCGATGTAGTATGTATGATGAGTGTGAATCCTGGATTTGGAGGTCAAAAATTTATTCAATACACGTTGGAGAAAATCAAGCAATTGAAAGCAGAAATCGTACGACGAAACCTAAATACATTAATCGAAATAGATGGCGGTGTAACGCTAAACAATGCGGCTGAAATAGTTGCAGCTGGCGCAGATGTATTGGTAGCAGGTAATACTGTATTTTCAGCACCTAATCCTACGGCTACTA
>JBILCF010000193.1:0-4773 GCA_044353325.1 Chitinophagaceae bacterium
AACTACTTTCATTATACTTTCGAACCATTCTGTACAAATTAAAACGCCATAATTGCTTGGTTTCGGCTGTAAAACGCAATGCACTCAATGGAATTTCTAATTCTACTGTCCACATGGAATCTGAATGTTTGACTGCACTTGCCCATACTGCATCCCACCCTATATCTCCATATTCTGTCCCAGAACTTAAACGCTCATCTTGTTGTACGCCTGCGCTAGATACTTTAAATACATATCCATTTTGTTGATCATTATACGTATCTAAAAAAATGCCAAAAACATCTGCATTAGATCTATTCAAGGCATCTCTTGCGGTTAATTGTTGTAAGCGATCTCCTTTTTTCTGATACATTCTTGCAGCTATATACAATGCATGGTCTGTGTAACACAACTGTACTTCAGTTTTATAAGATGATGGTTGATCTGGCTTAGGTACTGTTTGTGTAAAATCTGAAGTTACTGTTGATTTTTGCCAACATTCTTCATTCAAAATACCATCTATTTGAACTGAATGTTCACTTGCTCTGTCGAGCAAATACTTACGTTGTGCTTGTATATCTGAAGATCCAATAAACAAGCTTAAGGATATTAATGCTAAAATAATTCGATACATGTGTTCTCAAAAATAAAAAGTCCTGCTAGAAGCAGGACTTTTGTATTAAAAGTTGTATTGATTATTTTTTCCAAAGACCACGTCCAAAGAACCAAGCAACTGAAACGTTGTAAGGTTGACGCCATACGTTGAAACCAACTTGTGTGTTGTTAGTTGTGTTGTTTACACCATCCAAATCAGTTTTCATAGAACGAACACCAAGTCCAGCTACATTAGCTTGGATAGCTAAAGCGTTGTATGGAGTGAAAGACATACCAGCGTTGATACCACCACCAACTCCATTGCGATTTCCGCTAGAAGCTAAGATTGGAGTAGTTACAGCACCTAATACTGTATTTGTTTCGAATGTACCTGTAGACATACCTAAATCAGCAGCAACAGTAAATGCGAACCAGTTATTCAATGGGAAATACTTTTGAACATAAACACCAAAGTTTACGTCTGTCGCATCAGTAGTTGTCTTAGACAAAATTGGATTTTGATTTACAACGTCTTCAGTGTTTGTATTTGAAACACCAAAATTAACACCCAACTCCAAGTTGTCTACTACCATGTAACCAACAGACGGAGTGAAATGGATATTCGTTTCTCTGTAAACTGGATCTAAATCCGGATCGTTCTTCTCATGATTTACACCCATTCCTAATCTTACTACAACATTACCTTGCGATGTAGCTGTACGAGTTCTTTTTCTTTGAGCATCTACTGATAAAGCCGAAATAATCATCAAAGAAAGGATAGTTAATTTTTTCATATAAATTTTTTATTTATTTAATGCGTCAAAAGTATTATAAGTTTTTTATATTTAAAAGCATTTTTTTAGTTTTCTTTGCAATTAAACATTTTTTTTAAAAAAAATTAAAATCTACACCATGAAAAACGTATTAATTGGGCTTGGCGTAATCGCTATCTTGGCCTTTTTGCTTGTAAGGCAGTATAATGGTCTTATACCTCTGGATGAAAAAGTAAAAAAATCGTGGGCTGAGGTTCAAAACCAATATCAACGTAGAGCAGATTTGATTCCAAACTTAGTGAATACCGTAAAAGGTGCTGCGAATTTCGAACAAAAAACATTGACAGATGTTATTGAAGCACGTGCAAAAGCAACACAAATGAACGTAAACGCAGGAGATTTATCTCCCGAAAAAATTAAAGAGTTTCAAGCTGCACAAGGTCAGTTGAGCCAAGCATTGGGAAGACTTATGATGATTACGGAAAATTATCCTACATTAAAAGCAAACGAAAACTTCCTTAAACTGCAAGATGATCTTTCTGGAACTGAAAACAGAATTACAGTAGCACGTAAAGATTATAATAATTCAGTTGAAAGTTACAACACCGAAGTAAGGAAATTTCCGGTCAACATGATTGCTGGTATGTTTAACTTAAAAGAACGTCCTACTTTCGAAGCAGATGCAGCAGCCCAAAAAGCCCCAACGGTAAACTTCTAGGTAAAATCTTACCTTTACCTTTATTTGAAACTAATTATGTTCAAGTCAGCCAAATCTTTTCTTTCCAAAACTGAAAATGATGAAGTCATCAAATCAATCCAACAAAATGAATTGAATACTTCAGGTGAAATACGTATTTTTATTGAACAACAATGTAGCTATGTCAATCCAATTGATCGCGCAAAAGAATTGTTTCTAAATCTTAAAATGTACGAAACATTACATCGCAATGCCGTTTTGATTTACATCGCTTATGAAGACAAAGACTTTGCTTTGATTGGTGACAATGAAATTTACAAACATGCATCCGCACATTTTTGGGATATTCAAAGTAAACAATTGGCTAAATCGTTTCATTCTAAAAATTATGTAGAAGGCATAGTAAATTGTGTCAATGCAGTAGGACAAGAATTACACACTCATTTCCCATCTACAGGCGAACTCAAAAATGAATTGCCCGATGAAATTATGTTTGGCAAATAATTAATTATGAAAAAAATACGCGTATTTGCTTCTTTCCTAATTCTGCTAATTACCTTTCAGATTGTTGTATTTGGTCAAAGTCCATCTTTATTGAAAGCATTACCCGAAGTTCCTTCACCTCCTCATTTAGTTAACGATTTGGGTGGCATGCTCACAGATGAAGAAGAACTAAAACTTGAGACAAAGCTAATCGAATACGAAAAGAATACTTCTAATGAAATTGCTATAGTAACCGTTGATAATATTGGCGAATTTGAAATCAGTGAATATGCCAATGAACTAGGACGTAAATGGGATATTGGCAAATCAAGCAAAAAAAATGGAGTTCTTATTTTAGCCTCTAAATCAGATCGAAAAATAAACATCTCGCCAGGCTATGGTCTTTCTGGTGTACTGCCAGACGGTGTTTGCGGCTCTATTATTCGACAACAAATTGTACCCAATTTTAAAGCTGGCAATTACTATCTTGGATTTGACGCGGCTATTGAAAAACTCAAACAACATATAGCGAATGAATTTACAGCAGAAGAAACAACTGAAGATGGAATAGGTCTATTTGTTTTCCTATTTATATTTTTCATTTTTATAGCGATCATATTTTTCGTTTTTTACATCAGCCGTAATCGAAGTTCTACCTACGTCAGTCGTAGAGGTTGGACTACTAAACATGACGACTGGAATTCAAACAGTGGCGGCGGTTGGTTAGGTGGAGGATTTGGTGGATTTGGTGGAGGAGGAAGCGATAGCGGAGGAGGATTTGGCGGCTTCGGCGGCGGTGGCGGAGGCTTTGATGGAGGTGGAGCTAGTGGGAGTTGGTAATTTCTATTAAATATGTTTCCAAAAAAACATTTTATTCATCATCATAGATTTTCATTCTGAAAACAAATAAACAACCAATCAATGCTGGGATAATCAAATTGATTAACCAAAGCAAAAGCGAAGATGAAACTATGCCAAAATGATTAGTACTGAGTGGTGCTAAAAAGAATAAAGCAGTTTCGCCACGAATGCCAATTTCAGCAATTGCAATAGTAGGAACGATAGCCATTGCCCAAAAAATAAGCCATACAGTAAAAAGCAAATCCAGTACTTGAGCTTCTACAAGCAAGATTTTCATTAAGATGATAAACTGCAACGTATAGACTAAATAACGTAAAAATGAAAGTCCAAGAATTTGCAACAATTGCTTTCGTTTAAATCGCTTGACAATTTCAAGGTAAACTTTCACTTTTCTTAACATAGGTATCATCGAGGTCCACTCAATGAATTTACTCAAATGAAAATACAAATAAGTTAAGCCTAAGCACAATGCAATGCTAGACAACAACAACACATTGAGCCAAGCCGAATGTTGAATTTTTATGATATAATAAATCAAACCTACTAAGCCCAAAAAACCAGTAACAATCAATTGAGCAAAACTACCTATGATAGTGACTGTAATCCCTTGAAGTTTGTTTACATTTTTTAAATAAAGAATACGTCCTACATACTCTCCTATCCTATTGGGTGTAATGACTGAGACGGCTACTCCGGTCAATACGGATTGGAGGGATTGAATAATTGAAAACTTTTCTGTGCCATCCAATTGTAACCGCCATTTAGCTGCTTCAATAGTCCAGTTTACAACCATCAACACGAATACACTAGCAAGCATGAGCATTCGTATAGAGTCCCATTCTGTAAATATGGCCTGAATTGTTTGATTTAATTTAGGCTGTAATTTAATTTGATGATACAGCGAATAGGACATCCACAAAAACAAACTCACTCCAATGGTACTCTTGAAGATAATTTTAATACTTTTGTTTTTTAACACATCGCAAAAATAAGTCCCTTGAATCGTAAATCAGAAATAATTTTAGGAATAGACCCTGGGACCATTGTATTAGGTTATGGTGTAATTGAAATCAAAAACAACAAACCTCAGCTTCTTGAAATGGGCGTATTGAAGCTTTCTAAATACAAGGATGCCAACGTTCGTCTTCAATTGATATACAATAAAATCAGCGAATTACATCGCGTATTTAAACCTACTCAATTTGCCATTGAAGCCCCGTTTTTTGGCAAAAATGTACAAAGTATGCTTAAACTTGGACGTGCACAAGGTGTGGCAATTGCTTCAGCCATGCAGGCGGGTTTGAGTGCAGTAGAGTATTCTCCCAAAAAAATAAAACAATCCATAACAGGAAACGGCAATGCAACTAAAGAGCAAGTATGGAAGAT
>JBILCF010000067.1:0-13774 GCA_044353325.1 Chitinophagaceae bacterium
CCATCTTCAATGCTTTGATTATCGCCAATATCGCCAAACAATTTTTGCTTCAGACTTAATTCGCTTTTGGCGGATGCCGGAATCAACAAGCCACATTGCAACATGATTTGAAGCAAGCCTATTGTTTTCAAGGTAATGGATTTTCCACCAGCATTGGGTCCACTAATCACCATGATACGTTTATCGGAGTCGAATGTGCATTGAATAGGTAGAACAGGTGTATTGGTTTTACTATTTTGCAAATACAATACTGGATGAAATGCATTGACCAATTGGATAACCTGTTTTTGAGTTGATAGAATTGGAAGCGTTGCGTTTAATGCCTTTGCAAGTTTTGCTTTGCTGCCTATAAAATCAAATGCAATTAAAAGTGAATACGCATGTTGAATATAATCTTTAAAGGGTCTTAAAGTGGCTGTTAACTCTTTCAGTATTCTATAAATTTCCTTTTTTTCATCATCTTCAAGTTGTAATTTTTCATTGTTCAATTCAATTACATTGTGCGGCTCCATAAAGGTAATTTTGCCTGAAGATGATTGACTTTGCATGATACCTTTAAATTCGCGTTTATGTTCGGCAAGAATTCCTAACACACGTCGTCCATTGACAAAACTTTCTTCAAAGTCAGCCAAATGTCCAAGCTTTTTCAATCGTTGTATATGAGCGCGATAGGCTCTGTCACTGTTTTTTCTGTTTTCCCCCAATGCTTTTCTAATGCTTTTCAATTCATGCGAAGCATCATCTCGGACAACAGCATCTTTGTCTATAATATTATTGATAGTCGGAAGGATGTAATCATCTTTTTCAATTCCATTTAGGGTTTGGCACAAATGCGGAAATACATCTTGTTTGTCTTTGAAAAAAAGGAGTAGTTCGTTGCTCAGTTGTACTAAATTTCGAATTTGATGAAATTGCTGTGCAGCTAAGACTGCATTTTCAATAGATAAAAGATGAAGTTCTTTATCCAATTCAGGGTATTGGTATAATGGGATAGAATTGTCATGATTAAGACTCAGTAAGCATTCTGCAGTTTCATTCAATGCACGTTTTACATGGTATTCATCACCTAAAGGAAGTAAGGCAAGTGCTTGTTTTTTAGCATTTTTTCCATAGCAATATTTTTCTAATTCAGTTAAAATAACAGAAAAATCAAGTTGTTCCGTAAGATTGGAAGGGTATATAATCATGAATGTAGAAAAGCCTTTTGGGCAAATGTCTAAAAAGTTTTTGTAATTATTGTGTGTGATTATTTATAGGGTAGAGGGTTTTGCAAAAAATCTGCAGGATAGATGACATTTTCTAAAAAAAGACCCATAGATGGTGGACTGAAATCGGCCTTTGTACAATCTTTGGCCAACAACACTTCTTTAAATTCATCAAGGCTAAGTTTGCCTCTACCTACCAATAATTGTGTGCCAACCATTGCTTTAACCATGCCTCTTAAAAAACGGTTTGATTTGACATGATAAATCAAGTGATGGTTAGAAAGTTGTTCCCAATACGATTCCGATATTGTACAATTAAATGTATTGACATCAGTATGTCGTTTTGAAAAACTACTAAAGTCCTCAAACTGTTTTAATAATTCAGCAGTTTCGTGCAGTTTTTCCAAATCTATTTTAAATGGAAAGTGATAACTACTTTCTGACAAAAAAGGATTTTTGAATGAAGTAATATGGTAGGCATATTTCCGGCCTATGGCATCAAAACGGGAATGAGCAGAGGGGGAAACAGGATATATGTTGAGCACAGCCATCTCGTTCGGTAAAATTGAGTTGAGACTATATATAGTATTTCGAGGTAAATCAATGGGAGAGTCCCAATGCAAAAAATTTTGATAAGCATGCACTCCAGCATCTGTTCTGCTTGAAGTCGTAGTTTCTACCGCTTGTTTAACCAAAATGGCTAAGGCATTGTTTAATTCACCTTGTATTGTATTGCCATTTTCTTGAATTTGAAATCCATGAAACGAGCCTCCTTTGTAAGCAACTTCAATAAAATAACGAGGCATAATGTGGGATTAATAAGTAGGACTAGCCTTTTTTAGATTCAGCTATGATTTGATCTTTGCCGATAATAAACTTTTCAAGTTTGTTGATTGGAATGCGCAAATGAATAGGTGTTGGTGATGTCATGACTGTTTCGTCAAAGTCTGGATTCCAACGTTTAAGTCTTACGATATCTTCATCTAACACACGTGAAATAGCATTTAATTTATAGTTGCCTTTTACCTTCAAAATGGCCATTTGATCCAATTCGTCTTGAGTGAATTTAGCTTTTGGTTTTGAATCAGATGTCTCATCATTAGTTCCTACACCTACAAATCCATTTAAATTTGAAAAATCAGCTTTTGGCGCTTTAGCACCTTTAGGTATTTCGCCCATACTAAGAACGTTTGAAAAACGATCTAAATAAACAGAAGTGGCAATGAATGCCATGACATGGTTTTGAGTTTCTTTAGGTAATTTTGGTTTTATATCCCAAAAACTGCGACCTGAGCCACTATTGATTGCTCTAAGCACTGGCGCTGGTCCGCAATTGTACGAAGCAATGACCAATAACCAATCATGAAACATGCCATGCAGTTGTTTTAAATAACGAGCAGCAGCATTTGTACTTTTATAAAAATCTCTACGTTCGTCTATTTGTCCATCAACACGTAGTCCCATCATTTTAGCTGTTCCTTCCATAAACTGCCATGGACCTACAGCACCAACAGGAGACACAGCATTACAGTTCAAAGCTGATTCTATGATTGCCAAAGATTTCATTTCGCGCGGAACATTGTAGCGTTTCATCACGTTTTCAATTAATTTAAAATAACCTTTGTTATTTGATTGGAGCCTTAGCAAGCGGTTACCATGATTGGAATGATAGTTTTTGACGTAGTCAATTATAAAATCGGTGTACGTGCCATAGATTGATTTATTGACAGCAAAATTGCCATGTGTTTTAGGTTTTTCCCCAAAATCGTTCAGTTTGCGTTTCACAAAACGAGCACTGTCTTCAGCATTCATCAACGATGCAGCTGAGCGTTTTTCTTCTTTAACGATGTTTGCATTTTTAGGTATTTGCGACGGATCTATTTTAATCGTAACAACACTATCCTTGAAATTGCCTACAACATCGTGGAACGCAATGAGCGTAAAAAAAAATGCAAAAAAAGTTTTATAGAAAATTTTTTTACTCATTTCTTAAAGGCTTTTTTTTAAGTAAACGATAAACCAATAAAGACTTTCTTATTGGTCTTTTTCTTTCATGCCAGTTTCAATCTCAGTTTTGATATTGTCCTTGGCATCTTTAAATTCACGCATTCCTTTACCTAATCCGCGCATGAATTCTGGAATTTTTTTACCACCAAATAATATTAATACGGCCAAAACGATGATGATCCATTCTGAACCACCCGGCATGCTAAATAATAATGAATTTAAAAGCGTCATCTTCTTTACAGTTGTGACTACAAATATATTGAATAAAACCTAATAAATGAAAAGCTATCTGTTAAAGTTCGAATTTCGAAGATGTTTGTAAAAGCCTAAAAATAAAAAAAGCCACCTTAAAAGGTAGCTTTTTAGATAAAATTTTATAATGATTATTTCATTCTTTTTTCTTTGATACGTGCAGATTTACCTTGTCTATCACGTAGGTAGAACAACTTCGCACGACGAACACGACCAACTTTATTAACCTCAATACTTTCGATATTAGGTGAATTTACTGGAAAAGTACGCTCTACACCAATATTGTCACTCATTTTACGTACTGTAAAAGTTTGAGTTACACTTGTACCTTGGCGTTTGATACATACTCCTTTGAAAGGTTGGATACGCTCTTTGTTACCTTCCTGAATTTTATAATTAACGGTCACGCTGTCACCTGCTTTAAATGTAGGTGTTTCTTTGCTGCTATTCAGCTGTTGGTGAACAAATTTTACTGCTTCTTGCATCGCTATTCAATTTTTGGGAATGCAAAAGTATATCTTTATTTTCTGAAAAAGAAATTTATTTTATAAAAAAACCGCCTCTTTTGAGGCGGTTTTGTAAAAAAGTTGAATCTATTATGGGAAAATACCCAATTCCATGTAAGAAACACCCACTTTGTTGATTGAACTAACAAAAGCAGCCGTTCTCATATCAGTGATTTTTTTGTTTTTGAACCAAATGTCACGAATCTCGTGGTATGATCCAATCATTGTATCTTCTAATCCAGAGTGAACTAAATCTACTTCATCCGGTCCGTGAAGAATAATTTTACGTTCAGCAGCACTTACTTTCTTACCAGTTAAGCTTTCAATAGAACCAAGAATATTGTTGTTCATATTTTCGCTGAAGCGTTTTTCCATACGACCATAACGAACGTGGCTAAGATTTTTCAACCACTCGAAGTATGAAACTGTAACACCACCTGCATTGATATACATATCAGGAATTACAACTACACCTTTTTTATTCAAGATAGCATCTGCATCAGGCGTTAATGGACCATTTGCAGCTTCTGCTATGATACGAGCTTGAATGCGTGGTGCATTGTCTCCATTGATTACATTTTCTAATGCTGCAGGAACCAAGATATCACATTTCAATTCCAATGCATCTGAAGATTTTTTCAAATTTTTAGCACCAGGGAAATTCATGATAGAACCTGTTTTTTTGCGGAAAGCAACTACAGCTTCTACATCTAATCCATTTGGATTGCTAATAGAACCTTCATATTCAGCAATACCAACTACACGTGCACCACCTTCATGGAAGAATTTTGCAGCATGGTAGCCAACATTGCCTAGACCTTGTACAACAACAGTTTTGTCTCCAAGACCAACTGTCAAGCCTAACTTTTTCATCATTTCAGCATCGTTACACATTTCGCGTACACCTTGGTATACACCTAAACCTGTAGCTTCTGTACGTCCGCGAACACCACCTTGTGTTACTGGCTTACCTGTTACACAACCAGCAGCATCTATTTCGCCTGGGTTCAAGCTCATATATGTATCTACAATCCAGCTCATTTCGCGTGGTCCTGTTCCGTAATCTGGTGCAGGAACGTCGATGCCAGGTCCAATAAAGTTTTTCTTTACTAATTCAGCTGTATAACGACGTGTGATTTTTTCTAAATCATATGTGGATAATTTTTTAGGATCTATTTTGATACCGCCTTTAGCACCACCAAATGGTACATTCACAATAGCACATTTGTATGTCATCAATGCAGCCAATGCCATTACCTCATCTTGGTTGACATCCATACTGAAACGAATACCACCTTTGGTAGGTAATTTGTGGTGTGAATGTTGCACACGATAAGCTTCGATTACTTCTACTTTGTCGTCAATTTTCACTGGAAACTTCATTCGATATACACTATTACATGCTTTGATTTGATCCAATATACCCTTGTCTTTAATATCGGTATAAGGTGCAGCTTTATCAAAGTTACGTTCTACGCTTTCGAAAAAGCTGTAATGTGCTGCTGCTGGTTTGCTTTTAGATGCTTTAGCCATGGTTTTTAAATTATTAAGGATTTGTTTTTTTTATATTTAGTTTTGAATTAAAAATTGAATTTGTTTGTAATCTATTTTATTTCTTTTTCTAAATGGTTTAATTTTCGTTCTATACGAATAAGCATAAATAAAATGCCCGCAAAGATAGTGAGCAATACTAAAACTACAAGGTAAATTTTGCCATTTTGATGAAGCACCTCAGCCATCTCAACTTGTGGTTTGGCTTGCACTTGTGCATGCAATATAGTTGACGATATAAGCCCAAGAAATAGAAATATGTATTTTACTGCGTTCTTCATGAAAATAATTCGGGATTTTGAAGTTTTTTAGTACGAAATCGTAAGTCGAAGATCCAAACACCTAGCAATATCCATGCAAACATAGCTGGCACAGAAACTCGTCTAAAACCTGCAGCCTGGGTATACAAAGCCTCAAAGGGTTTGCTATCTGTACCTGGATGCAATGATTTGAAATGGGCAGGAATAATGAATAATAAAGGAACCAATAATGCAAATGCAAATACATTATAAACTGCACTTAATCGGGCTTGTTTATCGGGGTCTTTTACTGAATTGCGCAAAACGATATATGCAAAATACACCAATAAACAGAGCGCTGCGCCAACTTGTTTGGGATCATTGCTCCAAGGCGCACCCCAAGCAATATTGGCCCATTCCATACCAGTAACCATGCCCAAGCAACCAAATGCTATACCGACAAGTACAAATTCTTTGGATATGATGTCGAATTTAATGCTGTTTTTGCGTAAAAACTTAAGGGCATAAATCGATGAAATCAAAAAACAAACTATCATCACATACCACATCGGAACATGGTAAAACAGATTACGCGCTGATTCATTTAGTTTTGGAATTGCAGGTATTGGCAGCAATATACCACCAATGATGATGTAAAGTAATAGTAAAACACACAGGATTTTCCACCAATATTTAGCCATGCTTAGAAAAGTGGTTGCAAATATAGTTCGAAACTCTAGTACAAAAAATATTAATGCCTGCTTTCTAAAAAACGAAATCCTAACAAGGAAATTAAACCAATAACGGAAACAGATACCCACAAACCATTGAAGCCTGCATATTCTATAAGTTGGGTACCAACAAAAGGTGCTAATATAAGCGCCACAGACCAACTCATGGAGTATAAAGCCATGTATTCTCCCATCGTTTTGGTAGAAGCTCTTTTCATACTATGAGTGCTCATAAAAGGCATAGCCAACATTTCTGAAAAAGTAAGAAAAATCATACTGACCAGTAATATGGCTATGCTATGAAAAGGAATAAGCATCAGGTAACTCAATATCATCAATACAATACCCACAGAAATAAATTTAAACTCAGTCCATTTGTTTCTAATCGCATAAATCAAAAACATTTCTATCACTGCTACACCTATACCATTGAGTGCCATAAGCCAACCAATATTTTTTTCATTTAAGGAATAGGCGTTTTTATAATACAACGGCAAAGAAGTCAATAATTGAAAAAATGACATGGCATATAAAGCGGTAAATATGAGGAAGTAAATGTATTCTTTGTCTTTATATGGACTCAAATCAGATGCAGTATGTTCATTTTCATTTTCAGTTTTGACGACTTCTCGTTTTGGGAGCATCCATGCTATAAATCCAGCAGCTAGCATACAGGTAATACCATCTGCCCAAAACAAAAACTCGTAGCTGTAAGATGCTAGTAATCCGCCCAACATTGGACCTATGGTAAATCCTAGATTCATAGCAAGTCTATTGAGCGCTATAGCTTGTGTATAACCTTCCTTTGAAGAGTAAGTCGAAATTGATGCTGCATTGGCAGGCCTAAACATATCGCCAGTGGCAGTGACTAAAAATGTAAAAAATGCAATGAGATATAGATTTTGCATTTGACCGAGCATAAGCATCATTAAGCCACTCAACACTAAACTCCAAATTAAAATAGGGTAGAAGCCGACTCGATCGACCAGTTTGCCTCCTACAAATGCACCAACGAGTGATCCAATGCCAAACATGGACATCACGATACCCGCTTGAGGAATAGTAAAATGTTTTTCTTTGGTTAGGTAAACACTCATAAACAATAAAACCATTGAACCAGACCTATTTATCAGCATAGCAATGGCTAATAGCCACATTTCTTTGCTAATACCTGAATAGGCTTTTGTCAATGATTTTAATTTTTGCATAGGGGTGCAAATGTAGGAATAATGTAGTGAGAGAATAGTTCTTATGAATAAAAATTAAGGTATATTTTTTATACTTCAATAAAAAAAGCCCCATCAAGGAGCTTCATTTTAACATTGTATTCGAATGAACATTAATCATTGCATTCAGCAAGCATTTTTTCAGCTTGTTCCTTACCCCAATTTGGCATCAATTCTGCGCTAGGTGTAAATAATGCATACATTTCTAAAGACTTTTCAAACAATGCTTTTGCTTTTACTTTACCACCACCGAATGCTTCAGGAGTGTAAAAAGCAGATTGTGCTTGTAAATAATAAATTCGAGGATTATTTGGATTAATTTTTTTGGCTTCTTCCAACAATTGTGCAGATGCAGTACCGTATTTCATGCCACGACTCATAGGGTCTACGTTGATGCGGGCGCTTTTGCACAATGAACTCAAGCAAATCAACTCTTCGCTTTGTGACATAGATTGAGCATCTGATACATTTTTTTCGGCAAGGTCTACGATTGCATCTACTTTACTTTTGTCGGTTTCTTGCATTGCTTGCATCACATACGAAAATGCAGCATAATACTTTGGCAACCATTCATTAGGCTCGGCAGCAGCTATGCGCTCAAATCCATTAGCAACTGTTTGGTAAGCTTCCGTTGTTTTGGCAGATCCCATTTTGGACATAAAGCCTTTCATTGCAGTAACGTATTGGGCATTTTGCGCAAAAGCAGTCATTCCTATTAGAAATAAACCGATAGATAATATTATTTTTTTCATGTGTTTTAGTTTAAAGTACAAATGTCTCAATTTTTTTTGAATATCAATGCTTCGATGCTGTTAATTATAAATTTCCATCAATAGCTTCTTGTGTTCGATCGATGCCCCAACTCATAAACATGCCGATGAAAAAGAATTGTCTTGCAGGCGGTGTGATTGCTTTGCTATACAATGTGCCATTTTGATTAAGGTCTTTGCTGGCATAATTATAGCCATAGATTTGTTTAAATCCAAACGGATTATTGACGCTCAATACAAACACAGTAAATGCTTTTTTGATTGTTTTGAGGTAATTGACCGAAAAGCTCACATTGTGATAATCTATCGTTTTATCCTGCATGAACAAAGATGGTGTAAAGGTGTTGTAATTGATATATGGTCTGCCCGAAGTATAGGTATAGGTTCCATTGATACCAAACATATATTTGCTCCAGAATTTTTTAAACACCAACGAGCCTGTGTGTTTGGCAGCGAAATCGGGCTGTACCAAACTCAAATAATTTAAAAACTCACGCTTAGTATCTAAAAACGAATAGGATATCCAAAAATCAATGCCTTTCAACGATTTTTTATCTCTGTAAAACAATTCAAAACCTCGTGCATACCCATTGCCAGCATTGCTGATGCCGGTAGGCGAAAAGTAATCATTGGTTTTCACTAAATTATGATATTGCTTGTAAAAAGCTTCCAATCGTAAGGTTCTATCTTTAGGTTGAAATTGATAATTAATGATATAATGATCCGCACGCATATAATCCAAATTGGGACGTTGCAATAAATAGGTCAATTCTGGTTTTTGGTAAAAAAGCCCATAAGCCAATGAAATTTGTCCTCTGCGACTAAGTTTGTATGCAGCTGATACGCGAGGTGCTACATTGTAGCGATTCAATAAAGAAGAATGTTCAGCACGAACTCCTATTTTTCCTGCTATATCGTTGGTGATATAAATATCGCCTTCGGCAAAAACAGATGTAAAATGATCTGACTGTGTTGTTGGATTAAACTTTACACTATCTTTTAGTTTTTCGATGATGTAATTGACATTGTCGTTTCCATAAATATATTCAGCACCAAATCGAATTGTATTGAGGTTGTTCAAACTTTTTTCTATAACAATTTTAGAGGTTGCGAGACTATTGTTTGATGCTATAGTATTCCATTCTCTAAACAAAAAATTGCTATCCGCCACCACCTCGCCTTGCGCGTTCAATACCTTGGTCGTGATATCGTCTTTGTTGTAACTTGCACAGAGTCCAATAGATAGTTTCCAATCCTTTTTCAAATATTCTTTGTATGATAAATTGCCATATAGATTTGTATTCTTGACGCCAAACTCATCTTGATAGGATTTGTTGGGATTGTCATAGTCTTGGCTAGTGATATTTTGTCGTTGGATATTGATGCCTGTATGGTTGACATAACCATAAAATTTGAGTATACCTGTTTTAGATGTTTTGACTCTGTAGTTTAAGTCAAGCTGATGAGATGTTGGTGCTTGTTTGTACGTAATATTTTGTTTGATGAGCAAAAAGTAAGGCGTTAGATTGGTGTAATTATACCCAAGTCCCCAGGATGATTGTTTGTTTTTGGACAATTGTTGGAAGCTAGCGCCAATACCGACAGATGATAGGTTTAAATTTGCCGACGAACGATCAGGCAAATCGATAGTTTCGAGTATGACCGCCGACGACAATGCACCGCCATACAACGCGGAATAACCACCTGTGCTGAACACAGTTCCTTTAAATATAAATGGACTGAAGCGACCTCGCGCACCCAAATCGGGTACAGCAGCCGAAAAGGCATTTCGGACCCAGGTGCCATCAATAAATGTTTGGGTTTCGGCTCCAGTACCACCACGCACAAACAATCCTTCTCTGTCGTTGGCTTGCTGTGCGCCAGGCAAAGTTCTCAAAGCGCCAAAGTTGTCACCATTGCTACCGGCTGTAGTGACAATATCGAGCGGTTTCAAAACAGTTCCTTTTTTAGCATCGCTGGCTTCGAACGAGCCTGCGCTGATGACTACAGCTTTCAAATCATTGATACGTTCTTTAAGCACCAAATCTACAGTCATTGTCGTGCCTTGTAGCAAAACTTTCTTTTCAAGTGGTAAAAAACCTATATAACTTAACGCAAGAATGATACTGTCTTTTTCGGTAGTTTCAAAAGTATACTTGCCTTCGGCATTGGTCGTAGCACCATCGTAAGCGTTTTTGATGGATACATTGACACCTGCCAAACGTTCACCTTTAGTATCTTTAACGGTACCCGAAAGGGTAATTTGTGCCGTGGACAATAAAGGAAATGTCAAACAAAAGAATAATAATACTGTTTTCATGCAACTCAAATTTCATTGAAATCGTTGCAAAAGTAGGGTATAGTGTGGATTAATTATAGGAGGTAATGAACGAATGATATTATGTTATCGGAAAATGTAGATGTGCATCAAACACTCATGTATATAATGGCTATTTTCTATCAACTCTCAATACTGCAAAATATTTTTCTTCTTTTCCACGATGTCTTTTCCTATCATAGTTAACTTCTAAAAGTGTGATTTTATAAATACCAAATTCGACCATGTTTTGGAAGGGGGCGTTTGTAGCGCTTTTTAAATCTCCAATACCAAGTTTTACTTCTTCTATAGAATTAATTCGTAATACAATAACAGCTCTACCAGCCTAAATACATTGCGATCCTTCAGGACATCTAGAATCTTCTACAAGATTAATAAACTCTATTTCAAGTTGATTTTCAAGGTCAGAAATAATGC
Organism: Chitinophagaceae bacterium; assembly: GCA_044353325.1. Taxonomy (GTDB): domain Bacteria; phylum Bacteroidota; class Bacteroidia; order Chitinophagales; family Chitinophagaceae; genus OLB11. Next base: position 11,243 of record JBILCF010000067.1, read on the forward strand.
CTTTATCTCCAAAGCATAATGTAATTTCCTCCCCAATTCCCTTTGTCAAATCATTCTTTTTACAGCTAAGCATTGTAAGTGTGAGAAGTAAGGTTATTAAAAATTTCATGTTCTATAGTTTATCGTTACTGAGTTTGCTTATTTATTCATTTTATAGTCTAAGATCGAGACAATTTTTAAATATTAATTGGTTAGCATCATTCTTAGATAGAAAATATCAATCTAAACGCAAATCTCTTGGTATTATTTTACAATTATAATTAAACAAGTTCAAGATAATTAATTAATAGCTTTCTTAGTAGTATATCAAATTAAGTGTATGTTAGTTTTTTTATTCCCCCATAAACTAAAAAAAGCTCCCAAAGGAGCTTTCTTAATTTCAAAAAAAATGAATTTATTTATTTCTCGCCCAAAAACGCGTAGCGATAATCGATAGGAGGATTAAATGTTTCTTTGATCGTACGTGCACTCAACCAACGGTAAAGGTTCAACATAGAACCAGCCTTGTCGTTGGTACCTGAAGCACGAGCGCCACCAAATGGTTGTTGGCCTACAACAGCGCCAGTTGGTTTATCATTGATATAGAAGTTACCAGCACTGTGGGTAAGAATGCGCATCGCTTTTTCGAGTGCATAACGGTCTTGGCTAAATACAGCACCTGTCAAAGCGTAATCAGAAGTTGAATCTACTAATTGACATGTTTGTTCAAACTCATCGGCTTTGTACGTATAGATTGTCAATACTGGTCCGAAGATTTCTTCGCACATCGTAGTGTATTTCGGATTGGTGGTTTCGATCACTGTAGGTTCTATAAACCATCCTTTGGTGCTATCGCATTTTCCACCTACAAGTATTTTGCACGTTTTATCTTTTTTGGCAGCATCAATGTATTTTTTGATGGAGTTAAATGCTTTTTCGTCTATTACAGCATTCACAAAATTGGTAAAGTCTTCGGTTGTACCCATTTTCATGGTTTTTACTTCGGCTACTAATTTTTTGCGTATTTCGACAGCAAGATTATCTGGAATGTAAGCACGAGAAGCGGCACTACATTTTTGCCCTTGGAATTCAAATGCACCACGGCCCAATGCTGCTACCACTGCATCTGGATTAGCACTTGGATGTACCAATACAAAATCTTTACCGCCAGTTTCGCCTACGATACGTGGGTAGGTTTTGTATTTAGCTATGTTTTCACCTATCGATTTCCACATACCTTGGAATACACCTGTACTTCCTGTAAAGTGCACACCTGCAAAATCGCGGTGGTTGAAACATACTTCACCTACAACTGGTCCGCTCACGTATACTAAGTTAATGACACCATCTGGCAAGCCTGCTTCTTTCAATATTTTCATAAACAAATTCGCAGAATAAATTTGTGTATTAGCTGGTTTCCAAACCACCACATTGCCACACATAGCAGCCGATGTAGGTAAGTTGCCACCGATAGCTGTAAAGTTGAACGGTGTTACTGCCAATACGAATCCTTCTAATGGACGGTATTCAACACGGTTGTACATACCAGGTCCAGATATCGGTTGTTGTTGGTATATATCGTTTAAGAAATGCACATTGAAACGCAAGAAATCGATCAATTCGCAAGTACTATCGATCTCAGCTTGAAACGCATTTTTACTTTGTCCGAGCATAGTAGCCGACAACATATCAAAACGATATTTGGTTGCTAATAAATCAGCTGCTTTCAAGAAGATAGAAGCACGTTGTACCCAAGGCATTTCGGCCCATTGTTGCTGTGCGCCTAATGCAGCTTTGATAGCCATATTCATATGCGAAGCATCACCTTGATGAAAATGACCAAGGATATGTTTGGTTTCGTGTGGCGGACGGATTTCAGATTTTTTTCCAGTGCGTACTTCCTCATGTCCTATATACATCGGAATATCTTGCTTTGTTTTTTTAGCAGCCGCCAAAGCCTTTTTGAGGGCTAATTTTTCAGCACTTTTGGGTGCAAATTGAAGTACAGGTTCATTGATGGGTTGTGGAAAATTGAAATGTCCGTTGCTCATAGTATTTAAATTTTGTGCAAATGTACAACCAAAACACTAATTTTTTGGGTGACAAAAGTAGAATTCAAACATGCAATTTTTTTCACCTGTTCTGACCAGCATTTCATAACAAACAGCCCATTTTGGAGCCAAGCTATGTAATGTTATTTGACTAATTCTTGCTGCTAGCAGCGCACGGCGCTTGCTTACAGCAAGGCTATCCATCATCGACATCTTCTTTATTTAGCTGAGTTAATGCAGGGTTTATGGTTAATCGGTTCTGAGAAGCTTTTTTATATGTAGTACGAGATGCAGCAGAACCGAACATCTTGCAGAGCTGATGCTAACATTCCTTCGGCAAGAGCAGTGGCGGATTTAAGAAACGAAACGTATCGGCGAATACAAATGTAAATTGAACAATAAGCATGCGGTTATAAAATTCCGACATTGCGATTGCCGGCTATTGGTGGGAGTGATTTTTAAAGAAATCAATATTTGATTGTTGTGGATTTTAAGGAATATG
>JBILCF010000068.1:0-13750 GCA_044353325.1 Chitinophagaceae bacterium
CATTTGAAATGTATCACTAATAAATAAACTTGAAGAATCAACTATGTCATTAGAACATGGTGCTAATTGATAAATTTTAATTTCTTCTGTTCCTTCTGGCAAACCATCCAAAATAGCTGATATGGCTAGATAAGCTACAGTATCACCTGCAGGAATAGTAATTTGGCCAAAAGGCGCTCCTGCTGGTATAGTCGCTACTGAATAATCAGCAGGATATGTTGCACTTCCTCCTAATTGATAGTTTACTGTATATGGAAATGGCGAAGCTACAGGTCTTTTTACTTTCACAAATCCAGCAGCACAGCCTTCTACGATGTATGGATCTGGATTGTTTAATACAGACTGTGGTGTAAAAACTATAGAATTAGAGGACAAACTGCCTTCTCGTAAAAAAACCCCTGAATCCAATATACCATCACCTTTATCAGCAATTGCCAATTTTAAATGATAGGTAGAACAAGGCTGTACAACAGCAACTGCTTGTAACGGCACTGTAAAACCTTCATAGTTTACTGATGCACCACCAGCATTACAAACAAAATATGCACAAGTATTGTTGACTGCATTAAATGCACCACATCCAGGGGTCAAATTAAAACAATTTGTATTCGCAGTGTTGCAACATCCAGGCAAATTAGGACAGTAAATGGTACTTACACCTACTGGACATGTTGTGGAACCTGGCACTAAAGCAATATTTTGCGAATTAAGCGAGAATGGGCCAGTAATACCAGGACCACTTATAAAAAAGCCAAATACATCATTGAAATTTGAACATGTAAAACCTGGATATTCAGTTGAACCAAACACATAATCAAATTTTACAGTATCACCCAAAGGCACAAAATCAAATTCCAATACACATCCATCAAATGTTGCACCGTTAACAAGTGCTGTTAAATCAGCATCACCGGCAGTACCATTAGAAGTTGAAGGACCAGATGCAGGACCATTTGCACCTTGTACCAAGGCAGTAGTTTGAGCTGTACCAGAAGTTAACACTATACCACCTTGTAAACCCAAATTCGTTGTATTGGGCGGTGTGACAATAAACGTTCCATTTGCATTGGGAGGACAATTCATCGTAGGATTTGATATAGTAACACCTGCACCAACTAAAGTTTGAGCAAGTATGTTAGCAGTTTGAGTTCCTGCTACAGTAATTTGAGCTTGAGATTGAAAGGCAGTACCAATCAATAAAAGACTGAAAGTTATATAAAAGCTCAAGAATTGTTTCTTCATATAAATATTTTGACCAAAAGAATACAATGGGTTAGAATTTGCATTTCTATCCATTTGAATCACCAAATTTACATTTATTTTTTTGTTTTCACAATTGTACATTTTTTTTTGATTTAAATTACCAATCTTAAAATTAAATCTTTCAAATAGAATTTGAATTTTAGTCGATTATTTTTTCAGTAAAAAAATGTAGGTTTGTGCGTCATGGCAAAAAACAAGTCTACGAAAAACAATTCTACCGTAAAAAAATCATCTTCTAAGGAACAATCTGTTCCATTGTTCAAATCTATCTTCAGATTTATAGACGAACGATTCAAGAAAATCGTTGGACTTTTCTTTGTTTTCATTGCTATTTTTTTAGGCATTTCATTCTATTCTTTTTTCACCACATGGCAAGTCGATCAAGATAAAATAAGCTCAGTACATAACATTGTTCAATTTCTTTTTTCATCAGACATTCAAACTCAGAATACTACAGGACGTTTGGGTGCTTATCTGTCGCATCAAATTTTATTCAAAGGCTTTGGTATTTCATCCTTTATTCTTGTATTTTTTCTGTTGATTTGGGGTTTAAATTATCTTTTATCCCATAAAATTCTATCTACTATTCGAACTTTTTTTTACAGTTCGTTGTTGACTTTATTGCTTTCGCCAGTTTTGTCTTATTTTTTTCCTATCATTCAATACCCTTTCCCATTTGGGGGCGCATTTGGCTCAAAAGTGATCCATCATTTAGAAGTGTTAGCAGGGCATGTTGGCACCACACTCATTATAGTAGGATTGGCATTGTTGGCAATAATCCTAATTTTCAACCCTATTGCACGATTGCCTTTTTGGCACAAACTTTTCCCTGCACATACCGATGAAGTTAAGGATAAAGAACCTCAACCTTTAGAAACACAAAATCCAAAACAAAAAAATAAAAAGGAAAATATTGTTGTACCTTTTCAAGAAGAAGAAAACTATACCGAAACAACATCGTTGGATGAATTGATTACGGCTGAAAGTGTATCTGTTCCTGATTCTTTTTGGGAAGATCAACCTCAACAAAATGAACAAGTTCAAGAAGACGAGCTTTATACTACTATTGAAGAAGAGGAACCCGTTTCTGAAAATATCCCTACCGAACATCATACCATTGAAATGGATATTGACCATACCCCTGAGCCTAAACGAATTAAAACTGAAGATGAATTAACGCTTGAAGTCGTCAAAATTGAAGATCCTATTGACGAACCAAATGATGCACATGTCACTGTTGCCAATATTGAACCTTACGATCCATCTCTTGAACTTCGTAACTATAAATTCCCAACCTTAGATTTACTCGAACAGCGCAGTCATGAAGATATTTCTATTGACAAAAACGAATTGGAGCAAAACAAAAATCAAATCATCAATACGCTCAAAAGCTTCGGTATTTCCATTGCCAAAATATCAGCAACTGTTGGTCCTACCGTCACGTTGTACGAAATTGTTCCTGCCGAAGGTGTGCGTATTTCCAAAATCAGAAACCTTGAAGATGATATTGCACTTAGTCTATCTGCTTTAGGTATACGTATCATTGCACCTATTCCTGGTCGTGGGACTATAGGTATCGAAGTACCGAATTTGAAAAAACAATTTGTGTCGATGCGAACGCTGATTTCATCAGACAAATTCATCAACAACGATTTCAGTTTACCTATCGCCTTGGGCAAAAAAATCGACAATGAAAACTACATCGTTGATTTAGCCAAAATGCCTCACTTATTGATGGCCGGCGCCACAGGTCAAGGTAAATCGGTTGGTATCAATACCATTTTAGTTTCTTTGCTATACAAAAAACATCCATCACAATTAAAATTTGTGATGGTAGATCCTAAAAAAGTGGAACTATCGATTTACAAACTGATTGAAAAACATTTTCTCGCCAAACTACCCAACGAAGAAGAAGCCATTATTACAGATACTAAAAAAGTAATCAATACACTCAATGCATTGTGTATTGAAATGGATAATCGTTATGATTTACTCAAAGATGCAGGAGTCCGTAATATTCGCGAATACAATGAAAAGTTCATCAAACGAAAATTATTACCGACCAAAGGTCACATGTATTTGCCATTTATTGTATTGGTAGTCGATGAGTTTGCAGATTTGATTATGACAGCTGGTAAAGAAGTCGAAATGCCTATTGCCCGTATTGCACAACTTGCGCGTGCAGTCGGCATACACTGTATTGTAGCTACGCAGCGTCCTTCTGTCAACGTTATTACAGGTACCATCAAAGCCAATTTCCCTGCACGTGTGGCGTTTAAAGTTTCTGCAAAAGTAGATTCCAGAACCATTTTGGATGCGGGCGGCGCCGAACAATTGATCGGACAGGGTGATATGCTTATTTTAAATGGTAGCGAATTGGTTCGTATACAATGCGCATTTGTCGATACACCAGAAGTAGAACGAATTGTAGAATTCATAGGCAACCAACAAGGCTACCCTACTGCATTTGACTTACCCGAATACGAAGGCGCCGATGGTGGAGACCTTGCAGGTGGTGGCGGTGCCAAATCCCTCAAAGATGTCGATCAAATGTTTGAGCAATGTGCTCGATTAGTTGTGAACTCTGGAAGTGGTTCTACTTCTATGCTGCAACGACGATTCAATTTAGGTTACAACCGTGCAGGTCGTATCATGGATCAAATGGAAGCCGCAGGAATTGTTGGTGCAAGCACCGGAGGCAAACCTCGCGAACTTATGGTACATACCGAGGCTGAATTGGAAGAAGTACTTCGCATTATTTTGAAACAATAATCCAAAGCTAATCCTTACTTCATAACCAACTTTTTTCGAGCTAGGCCAATATTATCTGTTTAGCTACTTCCTTCTATCCAGAGCGCACGGCGCTTCTTCCTATAAGGGCTACCTTTATTCGACACACGCATTATTTAGCTGATGAAATACAATGACAACCTATATAAGGATAAAAAATTGCAAACCAATTTCATGACGAGACGCTATTCCAACATAAAATAATCATATTACTTTTTGCACAAAATTTCACAAAAAAAGCGTCTCAGATTGAGACGCTTTTGTGTTATTATTAGACTCGAACTATTGGTTTTCAAAATGCAAATCAAGTCCAAGTCCACGTAACTCATGTACCAATACATTGAAGGATTCTGGTATACCTGGTTTAGGTAAATTGTCACCTTTAACGATGGCTTCGTAAGTTTTAGCACGACCTGTAATGTCATCCGATTTAAGTGTAAGCAATTCTTGTAAGATATTAGCAGCACCATATGCTTCCACAGCCCAAACCTCCATCTCACCAAAACGTTGACCTCCGAATTGTGCTTTACCGCCCAAAGGTTGTTGTGTGATAAGACTGTATGGTCCGATAGAACGAGCATGCATTTTATCATCTACCAAGTGATGTAGTTTCATCATATAGATTACACCCACAGTTGCTTTCTGGTCAAAACGATCACCCGTTTCGCCATCAAACAAGTAAGTATGACACCAATCAGGCAAACCTGCTTCAATCACTTTCGCTTCGATTTCATCTTTGGTTGCACCATCAAAAATTGGTGTAGCAAATTTGACACCCAATTTCATACCAGCCATACCTAAGATAGTTTCATAGATTTGTCCAAGATTCATACGAGAAGGTACACCCAATGGATTCAATACGATATCAACCGGAGAACCATCTTCTAAGAATGGCATATCTTCCTGACGAACGATACGTGCTACGATACCTTTATTACCATGACGACCGGCCATTTTATCTCCCACTTTCAACTTACGTTTACTTGCAAGGTATACTTTAGCTAATTTCAATACACCATTTGGCAATTCATCACCAATTGTAATATTGAATTTTTCGCGTTTGTAACGACCGATTTCTTCATTGTAGCGGATATTGTAATTGTGCAACAACTGATTGATCAATTCATTCATTTTCTCATCAGGCGTCCAGTTCAATGGATTTACGGTTTCGAAATCGATTGATTTCAATACTTTAGAACTAAACTTCGCATTTTTACCAACTACGATTTCACCATAATGGTTTGTTACACCTACAGATGTTTGACCATCCAATAGTTTTTCCAATTTAGCATGTAAATTTTCATTGATTACAGCTAAGTTTTCTTGGTGTACTTTATCTATTTTTTCAATTGCTGCTTTTTCACGAATCTTAGAATTTTTATCTTTTTTAGCACGAGCAAACAATTTTTTACCAATGACTACACCTTCAATAGATGGTGGCATTTTCAATGATGCATCTTTCGCATCACCAGCTTTGTCACCAAAGATTGCACGAAGCAATTTCTCTTCCGGAGTTGGATCAGTTTCACCTTTTGGTGTGATTTTACCGATTAGGATATCGCCTTCTTTAACATGAGCACCTAAACGAATAATACCATTTTCATCCAAATCTTTTGTTGCTTCCTCACTGACGTTTGGAATATCTGGTGTCAATTCTTCTTCACCTAATTTTGTATCACGAACTTCGAGTTCATACTCATCGATGTGAATAGAAGTAAACCAGTCTTCACGAACCACTTTTTCGTTGATTACAATCGCATCCTCAAAGTTATATCCTTTCCAAGGCATGAATGCTACACGTAAATTTCTACCCAAAGCTAGTTCGCCGTCTTGTGTGGCATAACCATCAGTTAAGAAATCGCCATATTTTACTGCTTGACCTTTAACCACATGTGGTTTAAGGTTGATACAAGTACTTTGATTGGTTTTAGCATACTTAGTCAATTTGTATACAACTAAGTCATCTTCAAACGAGATCAAACGATCTGTTTCGCTACGTTTGTATCGAACATGGATTTCATTTGCATCTACATATTCTACTACGCCTTCGCCTTTTGCTGTAATTTGAATACGAGCATCACGAGCAGCTTTTGCTTCGATACCTGTACCCACAATTGGACTTTGTGGACGTAATAATGGAACACCTTGACGTTGCATGTTCGATCCCATCAAGGCACGATTCGCATCATCATGTTCTAAGAACGGAATCAAAGATGCACTCAAACCAACAATTTGATTTGGCGCGATATCCATGTATTCAACTTCTTCTTTGTCCAAGATAGGGAAATCACCTGTTTGACGAGAACGAATTTTATCTTCTACGAAATGCCCCTTGTCATCCAAAGGCACATCCGCTTGTGCAATTTTTGCATCATCTTCCTCTTCTGCACTCAAATACACACCTTTGGTATCTACTTTTCCATCACGTACTTTACGGTATGGCGTTTCGATAAAGCCCATATCATTGACTTTGGCATGCACACAAAGTGTAGATATCAAACCAATGTTTGGTCCCTCTGGCGTTTCAATAGTACAAAGACGACCGTAGTGCGAGTAGTGTACGTCACGAACCTCAAAACCAGCACGTTCACGACTTAAACCTCCGGGCCCTAGAGCCGAAATACGACGTTTGTGCGTAATTTCAGACAATGGATTCGTTTGATCTAAGAATTGTGATAATTGTGACGTTCCGAAGAATGAATTGATAACAGACGATAAAGTACGTGCATTGATCAAATCAATTGGTGTAAACACCTCATTGTCACGAACATTCATACGCTCACGGATGGTACGAGCCATACGAGCAAGACCAACACCGAATTGTGCATACAATTGTTCACCAACTGTACGTACACGACGATTACTTAAGTGATCGATATCATCGATTTCAGCTTTTGCATTCGTTAATTGTACGAGATATTTAATGATGGCAATAATGTCATCTTTAGTTAATACTTTTTTAGTAATCGAAAGTGGGAAACCAAGCTTACGATTAATTTTGTAACGACCTACTTCTCCTAAATCATAACGTTTGTCAGAGAAGAATAATTTGTCGATAATACCACGAGCTGTTTCATCATCTGGCGCGTCAGTGCTACGCAATTGACGATAGATGTGCTGTACGGCTTCTAACTCAGAGTTAGAAGTATCTTTATTTAATGTGTTGTAAATGATAGAGTAATCGCCACCAGCTTCTTCTTTTTGCAAGAAAATAGATTTGATACCCAATTCAATCACCGTTTCGATGCTATCTTCAGTCAAAACTGAATCACGATCCAAGATAACTTCATTACGTTCGATAGAAACAACTTCACCGGTATCCTCATCTACGAAATCTTCAGTCCAGCTACGCAAAACACGTGCTGCAAGGCGTTTTCCTACATGTAATTCCAATGTTTTCTTGTCAGCAGCAACCTCATCGGCCATGCCAAACAATTCAAGAATGTCTTTATCTGTTTCGAAACCGATAGAACGCAACAACATCGTAACAGGAAATTTCTTCTTGCGATCGATGTAAGCGTACATCACATTGTTGATATCAGTCGCAAACTCCATCCATGCTCCTTTGAACGGGATAACACGAGCAGAGTAGATTTTAGTACCATTTGGATGTGTAGATTGACCAAAGAAAACCCCTGGAGAACGATGAAGTTGAGATACAACTACACGCTCAGAACCATTGATCACAAATGTACCACGAGGTGTCATGTATGGGATATTGCCCAAAAACACATCTTGTACGATGGTTTCAAAGTCAATATGTTCTTCATCATTACAGCTTAAACGTAATTTTGCTTTAAGAGGTACTGAATAGGTCAATCCGCGATCGATACACTCATCAATAGAGTATCGTGGTGGATCTACGAAATAATCAAGAAATTCCAATACGAAGATGCTTCTTGTATCGGTAATCGGAAAGTTTTCCTTGAATACACGGAAAAGACCTTCATTGTTTCGTTTATCGGGGGTAGTTTCCAATTGTAGGAATTCCGAATACGAAGCCAACTGAATGTCTAATAAATCAGGTGTTTCAGAGGATTGTTTGATTTTTCCAAAGCTGATTCTTTCGGAAATTTTTGCATTTTTTACTGCGGCCATAGTATTGTTTAACGCGTTTTTTATAAAAAACAATAAATCCCAAATAGGTTTGCCCTATTAGTTAGTCAACTACATTAAGTTAGAATAAGAAAATTTGCACGTGCGTTGCCAATTTGGGGATGCAAAAGTAAAACAGTTTTTCCACATAAGCAAAAATTATTCCAATTTTTTATATTACAAATAAATTACATGTATTAAAAGCATACATTTTTCTAAACAAATAACCATTCATATATAAAAAATACTAAATTATTTAATTCTTTTAGTCTCTAAAATTAATTTAGTTCAATTTGGAATGTCCAATTAAGAATAACTCAAAAATCAATATTTTAATAGGTAGAAATAGGAATACCTAAAGCTACTTTGTGCTATTTGTAGTTCATTTAAAATACATTATTGTATAAATTTATACCTGAATGAAGATTAATCAAAATATATTTACATCTTAACACCAAATACTATGTCATTTAAAATATATACCAAAACTGGCGACAAAGGAACAACTGCTTTAATTGGCGGAACACGCATTCCCAAAAATCATATTCGTATAGAAGCCTATGGTACTGTAGATGAGTTAAACTCTTGGCTTGGATGCATTTACGATCAGCTTTCTGCTCAAGAATTAAAGGAATTACTGAAAGAAATCCAAGATCGTTTATTTACTTTAGGCTCCTCACTCGCTTGTGATCCGGATAAAAATACGAAAATGGAGATTCCAGATTTGAAACCTGAGGATATACTATTGCTAGAACATGAAATGGACCGCATGAATGAAGTTTTGCCTGAATTGAAAAACTTTGTTTTACCCGGTGGGAATTTAACGGCTTCAAATTGTCATGTAGCGCGCTGTGTTTGCCGACGAGCTGAACGTATTTGTGTTGCAATTCAAGAAGAAAATCAATTTATAGACCCACAAGTCATTCAATACCTCAACAGACTTTCAGATTATTTATTTGTATTGGCACGTTATATTTTGCACATCAACAAAGGTGAAGAAACGATTTGGAAAAGTAGAATGTAAATTAGACGAGAGACTTGAGATGGGAGATATGAGATTTGAGATGGGAGAATAGGAAACGATGTGAAGAATTCTGAAACAGATTTATTTTTGTTGTAAAGTCTATTTATAACTTGAAACTATCTAACCTCCCCAACCCATAACATTCAAACCTTAATACCTTCAAAACCTAAAACTTTCAAACCTGCAAACTTAAACCCTACTCCACGGTAACGCTCTTTGCTAAATTACGCGGTTGATCCACATTACATCCACGCATTAAAGCAATATGATAAGACAACAATTGCAATGGCACTATAGAAACCAATGGCGTCAATAGTTCGTCTGTTTCTGGTATTTCAATGACTTCATCAGCTAATGCTCTAATGACCGTATCACCTTCATTGACAATAGCAATTACCTTACCTTTTCTAGCTTTGACTTCTTGAATGTTTGAAACGATTTTTTCGTGTGCACTGATATTTGTTGCTATAAATACGACTGGCATATTTTCGTCAATCAAGGCTATAGGACCATGCTTCATCTCAGCAGCAGGATAACCTTCAGCATGGATATAAGAGATCTCTTTAAGCTTCAATGCTCCTTCCAATGCAATAGGAAAATTCAGTCCACGGCCAAGGTATAAGAAGTTTTTAGCATCCTTGTATTTGGCAGCAATTTCCTTGATCACATCATTGGTTTTCAAAGCGCCTTTTATTTTGTTTGGAATAGTTTCCATTTCATACAATACTTGTCTCAAGCGAGATTGAGAAATAGTACCTTTGCTTTGCGCTAATTGAAGTGCTAATAAGGTCAATATAGTCACCTGAGCAGTAAATGCTTTAGTAGACGCTACACCAATTTCAGGACCTGCATGCGTGTAAGAACCAGCATGAGAAGCACGAGCAATAGATGAACCTATAACATTACAAATTCCGTAAATTAAAGCTTGACGCTCTTTACCTATTTGTATAGCAGACAAAGTATCAGCGGTTTCGCCTGATTGGGAAATTGCAAGTATGACATCTTTTTCTGTAACAATTGGATTTCGATATCTAAATTCAGAAGCATATTCAACTTCTACAGGTATACGGGCCAATTCTTCAATTAAATATTCGGCTATCAAACCACTATGCCACGAAGTACCACAAGCCGTGATAATAATACGTTTAGCATTATTGATTCGCGTTGCAAATTCATTTATCCCACCTAATTTAATCCAACCTTGCTCAGCATTCATACGGCCACGCATACAATCCAATACAACTTGAGGCTGTTCGTATATTTCTTTAAGCATAAAATGCTCATATCCACCTTTTTCAATTTTCTCCAAATCCATTTCTAGCTTTTGGATGTAAGGTGTCTTAGTTACATTTCCTAGGGTTTTTACATCCAATTGTCCATTGCGGTTCAATACGGCAAACTCCTCATCGTTTAAGTAAACAACATTTTTAGTGTATTCAATGATTGGTGAAGCATCAGAAGCAACATAAAATTCATCTTTGCCAATACCGATTACTAAAGGACTACCTTTTCGACCAGCAACCAATTTATTGGGTTCGCGTTTATCAATTACCACAATAGCGTAAGCGCCTATTACTTCATTTAAAGCAACACGAACAGCTTCTTCAATACTTAAATTTTCAGCTGTTTGTATATCTTCAATCAAATTCAAAAGCACCTCAGTATCTGTGTCACTAGTAAAAGTATATCCTCTAGATTCGAGTTCGGTCTTTAGTGCAGCATAATTTTCAATAATTCCATTATGAATGATAGCCAAATTACCTGAGTTAGATAAATGTGGATGGGCATTTCTATCGCAAGGCACACCATGAGTAGCCCAACGGGTATGACCAATACCTATATTTCCATCTTTATTTTGTCCTTCAGTAGCGCCTTCTAAATCAGAAACCTTTCCTTCTTTTTTTAAAATTCGGAGTTCCCCATTCAATAATGCAACACCAGCACTGTCATAACCTCTGTATTCTAGTCTCTTTAAACCTTTAATTAATATTGGATACGCTTCTTTGGGTCCGATATAGGCTACAATTCCACACATAGATTTTATTTATTTATTTTGGTATAAATTAAATTTAATTTTGGTTTAAACAATGATGATTGACTACCACTACCCCGCAACAATACACGATATGATGCTGGCTTTCCAGTATTTAAGCCCATTATTTTAAGCCTAAAAGTAGTACTTTTTTGTGAAATTAACTTCTGAATTGTTTGGGAAATAACAAAACGATATTGTATGTAGTAATTTCCATTTTCACTTAAAACACTACGCTTTCCATCTACAAAATTTGAGCCAAAAACCGGATATTCTTGCAAAACTGCATCTAATCCATTATTATCTGATGCAATTAATTGTAATCGCGGAGTGATTCCATAAAATGCAGTATCGATCCAATTATAATAAGGAGAAACCGCTGTAAATACAAGTTCAGCTTTGTTTACAACTACATTTTCAAAATTTGCTAAGTTAGGAAATGATAATATTGTAGCCATTCCAGGTTCAGTTTGCACAAACAATACAGAATCCCCATTGACATTTGTTGTATTCAAATGATTTTTAGCTATGGTTCCATTATAATTTCGACGAATTGTATTGAATCGATTACAATACGTAGGGTCGAAAGAAAAAATATCAACGGCTGTATCTGCAACATTTGAAGAATTTGTATATCTATAATAAATTTGCATACGCGTATTATAAGTATCAAAAAAGCCTAAAGCAGAACCATTGTTAGAGTCAGCCTCTACAGCAAACCCTTTCCACCATTCTAAATATTTAGTATAGTCGTTGGCTGCGCCATTGATGCCTGCATCAACCTGAGCTTGCAAACTATCCGCAAACCAAGAAGCTAACTTAAAACGTAATTGAGGTTGAAGTTTTACATTACTCACTAATGGCGAATCAGTCCCAAAAGTTTTGAAATTGACAGTTTGTGAAGCTAATAATAAACTATTTTCTACAGAATCCTTTGTAAAATCGTATTGTGCAAAATCTCTCGGGAATGATTTAAGCGAACGAAAAACCTTAAAGGTTTGCGAAGATCCACTCAAAGTATCGCCATAAACACCTTTGTAAGGAATTGACAAGACTATCGAATCAATTGTTCTTGTAGTTCCAGTAGCATTAGTTTCGAAAGCAAAATTTGGTTTAGGAGGCAACACTTCTACATGAAATGACGCATGTGTTTTACCAAAAATAGGATCAGAGGTAATAGCTCCTAATGCATGATAAAATGTAGTCGAATTTGAAACACGATTACTCCCCAAAATGCCTCCAGTCAACAACGAGTCTTGTAGAATATTAGAAGTTACTAATGTAGTGGTGTCTGTAAAAAAAGTGTAGACATTATCCACAGCAGGTACAAGCGTAGAAGGTAAAATAGTATTTTCTTTACACGCTGTAAATACTGTAGATATAGTTATTACAACAACTATGTATTGTGCAATTTTTTGCCTTAAAAAGGAAGGTATTTTATTCATTCAGTTTATTTGCCTGCCAAGTTATTGTATAGTTCCATAATTTCGGTCACATCATCGGTCTCAGAACTGAAATTTAACACTTTTTTACTACGAGCAGGTTTAAACATAGCGGTCAATTTTTCATCATTACCACGATCGGCTAATATCACTGCATCTGCATTTTTTGCTCCACCAGCATACATATCCAATGTAGAACCGTCTTTATAAATTTCTAAATCTTTATCTTTTAAGGGCGTACTTGCTAATACTTGATCAGAGAAACTTGCCCCTAAATTTTCTGTCAACATTTCTTTTGTGGCAGAAAAAATAAGTTTTGAGTTTGCGAAAACAGGTTCTTTTTTGTAGTAGGATTTGATGTACATCGGTATCAATGCACTCATCCATCCATGTACATGGATGATGTCTGGAGGCCAACCGAATTTTTTCACGGTTTCAAGCGCACCTTTGCAAAAGAATATTGCACGCTCGGTGTTGTCATCAAAAAACACCCCTTTTTCGTCATGAAAAGTTTGCTTACGCTTGTACATATCTTCATTATCCATGAAATAGACTTGCAAACGTGCATTGGGTAGTGAGGCCACTTTAATTACAAGTGGGTAATCCTCTTTATCCACATTGATATTGATACCAGATAATCGAACGACTTCGTGTAATCGATGTCTGCGTTCGTTGATAGTTCCAAAGCGCGGCATAATGACCCTCACTTCGTAACCTGTTTCATTTGACTTTACTGCCAACATGTTTAAAATCTTCGCAAAATCGGTTTCCTCATTGTAAGGAGCGAATTCATGAGAGATAAAAAGAACTTTTTTCTTCTGAACAACTGCCATTTAGGTTATGTTTAAAAATATGATATGAAAAATTTCGGGTTGCAAATGTACAATTTTTTAAGGAAAATGCTAAAAATTAGTTTGAGGCAGTTATATTTGACGCCAATGCTGATCGTCAAACACATCAAAGACCTTCATAAATTGCTCAAAAAACATGCTGGTCGTATTGGTTTTGTACCCACAATGGGCGCTTTACACCAAGGTCATATTTCATTGATTGAGCATTCCATTGCAGAAAATCCGCTTACAATATGTAGTATTTTTGTCAATC
>JBILCF010000194.1:0-4722 GCA_044353325.1 Chitinophagaceae bacterium
AGATAGCATAAGGTACACTCAACAATTGTGTTGTTCCAGCATCAACAAAGTCATTGCCACCTTTAGGGTCGATAGCTACTTTGATATATTTATTGCCTGTTTCCCATTTTACAGCACTCATCGTACCAGTGACTGCTGTACCGTTTCCAATTTGTAAGGTGTATAAACCAAACTCATTCGTGGTAATCGTTTGTACTTCTTCGTATTCAGGCTTCGTGGCATCAGAAGTTGGCAAAACGCTCAGTTTAATACCTAGTGTTTGTTTTCCCATCGGATTACCTTTTGTATCGCGGGCGATGCCTTGATAATTAAATTTTTGAGGCACCTGGGCCCACATTAATTGGGTGCATACCAATAAGGCCATGACCATTTTGAAAATCAATAGGAGTTTAAGTATTTGTTTCATGAGGGATGTATTTTCTAAGTTTAAAAAATTGTTAGGATTCTAATATTTTGTCTTTTCCTAAAATAAGTTGACTCTTTTTTGGTTAATATTTCTTTATAATTTTGAAAAGGGCAAGCCAATTTATTATTAGTTTTTTTCTCCCCTAAAAAAATAGTTTTGATTTTGATTTTTTTTAGTTCGATATATGGTTTTGGCACTTGTTAGGTTGCTCCTCAGCAGAGCCTAACTCTATCCTCACATAATCTTTACAAAACTTTTTTTTATTTTCATTATGCAACTATTTTTCACCCCTCTCCAAAGGCTACGCCTTTGGAGAGATGGTTAAATTGACCAACAAATATAGTGCTACCATCTGGATTTACATTAATAGTTCGTCCAAAATCTTGATTTTCATTTCCTATTTTTTGTTTCCAATTAAAAATTACTTGACTATAATTTTTCAGGCTTATTACAGTGAATAAAAACAGAACATACAAAAATTTATTGTTCATAATTGTAACATTTTATATAACAAATATACGTATAAACGAATCTTTAACGCCATTCTTGGTCTAGTTCAATCAAAAAAGCTATCTTTGAAATTCATAATATTAATATCAATGAAAAAAGTAGCATTATTTGTTTTAGCCTTGGCATCATTCTCATTTGCACAAGCTCAATACACCAATACAAAGATTGAAGTAGGACAAAAAGCACCTGAGT
Source organism: Chitinophagaceae bacterium (assembly GCA_044353325.1). GTDB lineage: Bacteria > Bacteroidota > Bacteroidia > Chitinophagales > Chitinophagaceae > OLB11. The sequence continues at coordinate 1,109 of JBILCF010000194.1, forward strand.
TAGCATACGAAAACCCACAAGGGAAAGTGTTGAAACTTTCTGAAATCAATAAAAAAAGAGTCATATTGTTGGATTTTTGGGCAAGTTGGTGTGGACCGTGTCGTATGGCCAATCCTGCTTTGGTTGAATTTTACAACAAGTACAGCGCTAAAAAATATAAAGGAGCTAAAAATGGTTTTTCTATAGTGAGTGTATCTTTAGACAAAGCAAAAGAGCCTTGGGTAGAAGCTATAGCAAAAGATAAATTAGCTTGGCCTTACCACATGAGCGATTTGGGCGGATGGCAAAGTAAAGCAGCCGCTGAGTATGGTGTGATGTTTGTACCGCAAGCTTTCTTGATCGATGGCAATGGTACTGTAATAGGTAAGTATAATCGTGCTGAAGATTGCGTGAAAGATCTTGAAAAATTAATGCAAAGTAATTAATGGCTCAAACCCAAAAACTTATTATTATCACAGCGCCTTCTGGCTCTGGCAAAACAACTATTGTCCAACATCTTATGCAAGAGATACCATCGCTTGCATTTAGTGTAAGTGCATGTACGCGCAAACCTCGAAGCAACGAAGTACATGGTGTCAATTATTACTTTTTGACCTTAGAAGATTTCACACATAAAATAGCCAATCATGAATTTGCCGAATTTGAAATGGTGTATGAAGGCAAATATTATGGCACTCTCAAAGCTGAGTTACATCGAATTTGGGAAGAACAAAAACAACCTTTAGTCGATATCGATGTACAAGGAGCCTTGCGATTAAAAAAACATTATCGAGAAAATGCGTTAAGTATTTTCATCAAAGCACCTTCTTTAGAAGAGCTTGAAAATCGTTTGCGAAACAGAGGTACAGAGACCGAAGAAACCCTGAAAGAGCGACTAGATAAGGCTTCCATAGAATTGACCTTTGCCAATCAATTTGATCATATTGTTGTCAATGATGATTTAGATACTGCTTGTCTTCAAATTAAAGATATAGTTACAAATTTTATATTTTAGCTACTTGCTAACATACAGCTAAGAATGAGCGTCTAAAAAAGTAGTGCATTACACACATTTACTTTTTTAAACATTTTATGAAAACAAAAATATTTTATATCCTCATTTTTTTGGTCACTTTGACCAAGTTGAGTCAGGCGCAAGCGCCATTTATCTATGCATCAATTACCAATAGTGCAGGTCAAAATGCATGTAGCCTAAATCAAAGTGTTTACCTAAACAATACATTTTGCAATTTTCCACTATTAAGTACGATTTCTGGAACTATAAATTGGGGCGATGGAAACATAGTTCCATTAACTAATTTTCAAACAACCACAGGACCTTTTTCATGTGATTCATTATGGCAAACGCTTAATCATACATATACTACAGGAGGCCTATACACCGTAACTGTAACACAAAATGGACCAGGTGCAACACCTAGTATTCAAACACTTTCAATTAACAATCAAGGACCTTGTATTGATTATAGTGGTTATGTTTATACAGATGCCAATTCCAATTGTGTGTACGATATCGGAGAAGCAGTGAGTCCATTTCAGTTTATTATGCTGACAACTCCCAATCAAACATATTATGCTTCCACAGATGCAAACGGATTTTATCAATTTTCGGGACAATTGTTTACACCAGGCAATTCCACCATCAGTATGTCTAATCCAAATGGAATTACATGTCCACTTGTACAAACTTACACTGTTAATACAGCAACTGCAAACAATTTAAATTTTGGGTATTCTAATACAGCATCATTTGGTACCTTACAATTAAGTTCATCACCACTAAATTGGAATTGTACTAATTCGTTTAGTTTCTTTGGCTATTTAAATGTCTGTAATATTCCAAATGGAACACCCGTCAGCTATACGATCAATTATGGTGATGGAACTATCGTTAATAATGTAGTGAATTATGTCAGTGGTCCAAATGCATGCGACTCCATTTCGATGAGTTCGATTGTAGCTGCCCACACCTATGCAACTCAAGGAATCTATACGGTTACGGTTACAGCTACAGCAATGGGCACATTAACTTCTAGTGGAAATGCAGTGGTCACAACTCAAAACTGCATGAATATTTCAGGTTATTTATTTATGGATGCCAACAACAATTGTGTGTTTGATGCTACAGAACAACCGAATGCTTTTGCACAAGTTACAATTGCAACAAGTACAGCTGTTTATCCTGCTTCATCTGATCAAAATGGTTTTTATTCATTTAGTACACCATTAGTTCCAGGCAATTATACAGTAACTCCATCGGTTCCTTTAGGTTCTAGTTTATCTTGTCCAGCTCAATCGCCATTTGTGTCAAACATACCTACACAAACCAATGTCAATTTTGGTTATAACCCACCTGCCCCTTCAATATCGGGTAGTTTGATGGATTCAACAATATGTAATTCATTCATCTATGGAGGAACATTATATTTCACATCTTGTGGTTTACCGGCAAATACAACCTATACAATTAATATAAATTTTGGTGATGGTAACTCAGCACCTGCTACTGTTACATCATACAATATTGGTGGCGGTTGTATGAATAATTATGGCAATGTTACACATACATATGCGGCTATTGGAACCTATTATTTAACGGCTACAATTACGGGTGGAGGAGTTACTACAGTATTATATGATACAGCTTTTATTTCCAATTGTGGAACAGTATCTGGATATACTTATTTAGATGCCAATAACAATTGCATTTTTGATGCAGGAGAGCAATTACCTTATCAGGATATTCAAGTCAAATTAGGAAATTCAATTTTAGCAACAGGCTATTCTAATGCCAGTGGGTATTACAATGTACAATATCCATATATTTCAGGCAATACATACGTTGTCGAAGCGAATCCAGTAGGAAATGCAAATACATGTTATACCGCAAGTTGTCCAGTAGCTTTAAATTATTTGGTCAATACATTAACAAGTTCTAATCTCAATTTTGGTTTTGTTCAGAATACAACCAGTTATGATAATGCAGTCACTGGTATTTTAGCATGGTGTTGCGGTATATTGCAAGCTGGTGCTAATAGAACGTTTAAAATAAATTATCAGAATTATTTATGTGGTGCAAATAATGGAACTATTTCTGTTACGCTTCCAAGCAACTTTACTTATGTGAGTTCATCTATAACTCCTGCCAGTATTGTCGGAAATGTCATTACATGGAACTACTCTAACTTAACCAATATGAATTGGAACAATGGTATTAGCTTAGTCGCTTATGTACCATTTGTCAATGCAGCAAATGTACCGTATGCAAATGGTGATCCTATTTGTTTGTCAGCAACGATAAGTTCTACATCGCCTGGCACAGATCAAAACTTATCCAACAACACGTACAATACTTGTTTTTATATAGGTACTAGTTATGATCCAAACGATAAGCATCCGTTTCCAAAAGGAGAAGGTATGGCCGGTCATATCGCTCTAGGTACAGAGTTAGAATATGTGATTCGCTTTCAAAATACAGGTGTGTTTCCAGCACAACAAGTTTATATTTTAGATACCTTGGAAAGTGATTTGGATGCGACTTCTTTGCAAGTACTTGGTACAAGTCATCATATGGTCTTTACTCAAAATGGATCTGCATTGAAATTTGAGTTTCC
>JBILCF010000069.1:0-13703 GCA_044353325.1 Chitinophagaceae bacterium
TTTGGACTAGAATTGACTTTAGCGAAAGCGCTGAAACAAAATATGGAAATGGAAAATCAAATAAGACCATCATGGAATGGAACTTATTCCGAAAAAATTGGTTTTAGTACGTCCTCGACTATTTTTTCTCCAGCTATTGTTATCAAAACTAACAATGAAAAGCTCAATGTATACAGTAAACTTGGTGTAATAATATTAAAAAGCAAACAACACAATATCTATTACGAAAACAACAATACATTTATTACAGCTATAGAATATGATTTGGAAGGAATTTCTGGAGTTGGTTTCAGAGCAGCATTAGGTACATCTATTAAACTCAACAAATTGATCGACTTACAATTTGAAGTCAATACTTCGAATATCACAGCAAAACCTAAACGTGAAATTAAAACGAAACATATTGAAGATGGTATAAATCTTTTACCAACTATGACAGTTCAAGACAAGGAAACAGAGTTTGTAGATGAATATACAATCACAGCAACTCCTGCACCAACCAATATTCCAGATAAATCCTTGAATGTCTATTTACCATACAACACATTAGGCATTCAACTTGGATTAGTGTTTAAATTTTAATTCGTTTTAAGAATTGGACTTTTCTTTAAATTTAATATCAATACTACAGTCTTATTCGGTATTTTAAAAAGACGTTCAAAGTCATCATTTATTTTCAAAATAAAGATTAGATAGAAATTATTCATTTTAAAATGAGTAGAATTTGAGTTTAGAAATCAGCACAGAGATTAAGTTAATATCCCATTTTTGTTTTTATTCTCCACTTAAAGTAAATATATTCACATTAAAATCTAAATCTATTAATATGAAAAAAACGTTATCTATTCTACTTTTGGCATCTTTCATGTTGAGTTTACAAACTGTTAAAGCTCAAACAAAAGTTATGTTTTACACAACCATGGGCAATTTTGAAGCTGAATTGTACGATGGCTTACAGCCTATAACTTCAAACAATTTCAAATCTCTAGCCAATGCAAAATTTTATGATGGAATTATTTTCCATCGTGTTATCAATGGATTTATGATTCAAGGTGGCGACCCTACAGGAACCGGAAGTGGCGGTCCAGGATATACAATAACGGACGAATTTGATCCTAATACCAGCAACATTCAAAAAACATTGGCTATGGCTAATGCTGGACCAAACACTGGTGGTAGTCAGTTTTTTATCAACTTGGTCAACAACACTTATTTAAATCCAAACCATCCTGTCTTTGGAATTGTAACTACCAATTTTTCTGTTGTACAATCTATTGGTGCGGTGGCTGTAAATGCAAGCGACAGACCATTGACTGATGTCAAAATGGATAGTGTTCGTGTTATTGCTTTTCCGTTGTCAACAACCTCACTCAATGCACAATCAAATGCATTGAACTTGACTATGTACCCTAATCCTGTCAATGATAACAGTTTAGTAGGAATCGAATCAAATGCCGAGCAATTGGTTAATTTATCCTTATACAATATCCAAGGTATTTTAATGCAAAAAAGTACTGTTTATGTACCAAAAGGTGCTTCAAAGCTTGTTATAAAAAATATATTGCCAAACTCAATAAGCAATGGCAATTATGTATTGATAGCCGAAACAAAAACTTCAGTAATGAAGTACAAATTTGATTTATTGAAATAAACTCATCATACCTATAAAAATATCGGGTTCGAAATATTTAGATTATATACTTGCCCATTTTCTAGTTTAACCAAACATAAATCCAAGTTAGGATTTCCTCAGGTATATTTCTCCATTTTTGCCTAAAGTAGCTGTACATTCGCACTTTCAAAATCTATGATTTCTCGTTCTACAATACAAAAGGTCAATGAAACTGCTGACATCTTAGATGTGGTAGGTTCTTTTGTAAAATTAAAAAAACGTGGTGCAAATTACCTTGGTAACTGTCCTTTTCACAACGAGAAAACACCTTCTTTTACGGTATCGGCAAGCAAAGGTATTTACAAATGTTTTGGTTGTGGCAAAGCTGGCAATGTCATCACTTTTGTACAAGAGCACGAAAAACTCACCTATCCAGAATCTATCGTTTGGCTTGCCAAACGCTACCATATAGAAGTAGAAGAAACGGCTGTTTCAAACGAAGTAAAGGAACAGCAGCAAATGGAAGAAAGTTTGCGTATTATCAATGCTTTTGCTTCGACTTATTTTATCAATCAATTGCTTCAAAGCGAAGAAGGCCAAACTATTGGATTATCATACTTTGAGGAACGTGGTTTTAGAAAGGATATCATTGAAAAATTTCAATTGGGATATTGTCTCGAACAAAATGATCGTTTCCCACAGGATGCTCTCGACAAAGGTTATAGCAAAGAACTGCTTGTAAAAGGAGGGTTGGTTTATGACCGAAACGATCGTTTGCAATCAATATATAGAGGTCGCGTTATTTTTCCAATACACAACCAAAGTGGTAGAGTCATCGGTTTTGGTGCACGTATATTGAAATCAAACGATAAGTCCCCAAAGTATATCAACACACCCGAAAATGAATTGTACCACAAAAGCAAAACGCTCTATGGTATTTACTTCTCTCGAACTGCAATTTCAAAAGTCGATGAGGCATACTTAGTTGAAGGTTATACCGATGTTATATCGTTGTATCAAGCTGGGGTTGAAAATGTAGTGGCAAGTAGCGGAACTTCTCTTACCGAAGACCAACTCAAACTTATAAAGCGATACACCAGCAATTTAACAATCTTATACGATGGCGATGCTGCTGGAGTTAAAGCTGCATTGCGTGGCTTGGATATGGCTATCGAGCAAGGCTTGAATGTTCAGGTGGTTCTTTTGCCAGACAATCACGATCCTGATAGTTATGTCAAAGCAACTGGTGCTGCAGGCTTTACTGAATATGTGGCCAAAAACAAAAAAGATATTATTCTATTTAAGTTAGAAGCTTCGCTAAAAGAAGCTAAAGATGATAGTATCAAAAAGACAGCCCTTATAAATGATATTGCTGAAACATTGTCAAAAATCAATAAGCTTGAAGATTTTACAAAGCAGGATGATTACATTCGTAGATGCTCGCAATTGTTACAAATAGATGAAGCAGGTTTAATATCATTAGTCAACAAAAAAATTCGTGAAAAAGCAGGCAAACGCGACTTCGCGGACAAAGAAGAATTAGATGTATTAGAAAAACAAGCGGCTCCAGATCAAGGTCATGAACAAACAGAAGTTTCTACGTTGTTGCAAAAAGATTATTTGCAAGAAAAAGGTTTGCTCCGCATATTGCTTGAATATGGTGACAGACCTTACGATGAAAAATTGAGCATTGCAGAATACATACGTTTAAAAATTGCAGATCCAGATTTTACTAACTCCATTTGGAAATCGCTCTATGATGCATATTTGCAAGAATGGATTACGAGTTTGCAATATCCCACATTGCAAAAATTTACATACCACGAATTAGAGTCTGTTCGAAATGCCGCTATAGAAGCCTTGTATTACCCTTACGAATTGAGCGAAAACTGGGAAAAAGAACATCATATTTCTACACCCACACGCGAAATGACCTTGCGCGAAGATGTAGATCATACTGTCACGTATTTTATCTTACGCAAACTCAAAACTACTTATTACGAATTGCTCGAAAGTTTACGCGTACCTGAAAGTGATCAGGATGAACGCATTACACAAATGTCCTTGATGGAATTGAAAAAAAGCGAAGCCGAATTACTCAATCATTTGAAAGTAGTTGCAATAAGATAAAATTGAAGAATTCAGCACTAATAACTGATACCAATATGCACTTGAATCATTTGGTTTTTCCAAACAGGATTGTACGACAATTCATTGATATTATTAATGCCAGCTACATATCGTACGCCCATATTAAATCGCAATAATGGTGCTTTGCCTCCAAACTGCAACCATAGTCCAGCTACACCACTATAATTTTGTTGTGCAATTATATTCTTACCACTCTGTACGATATTTGATTTATCTGTAATACCAACATTCGCATTAAACTGAGGTCCAACTTGCAACCACAGAAACTGCGCCAGCTTTACATTGAGCAAAATAGGTAAGGAAATGGTACTAAATCTAAACGATGCTTTTTTCAAACTATCAATACCTTGATTTAAATACTGATCGTACAAACCATAAAATGAAGTATCCGTAGTAATATGACTTTGCGTCCACAATGCTTCTATTTGCACACCCAACAAGCGCTTATTTAAATGCACAAAAAACCCAGCATGCGGATCAGTATGAAATACTTCATCAAAGCCTTTTCCTGTCACTTTATTAAAGTTAAGACCGCCTTTCATGCCCACACCCAAATCTATTCCAAATTTTTCTTTTGAATAGAGATTAGTCATTGTAAATGCAATTAGAACAGCGAGCAGGAATCGTTTCATAATGTAAAAGTAAACTAATTTGTTATATAAAAATATAATATATGAAATAAGATGTTTCAAATATACTAAGAATCTTAATAGATTCGTTTCACAATATTTAGATTTTTTTGCATAATATTAATTACTTTGCAAGCTATGTATGAAAACAACGTTTTGAATATTCCATTTTTATTTACACTACTGAATAAGTGGAAAAAGAAAATTCTCATTTTTTTATTTGCACTCATGACCATCAGTGCAGTGGTATTATTTCTAACACCAAATAGATACTACGCCTACAGCACCGCTATGAGTACCAATGCGCAGCTCAACGATAAGTCATCCCTTTATAGCAACAACCTAGATGAATTGCATAGTTCACTTGGTGGCTGGAACGATCTCGACAGACTGTATTCTACTTGCGAACTAGACACCTCCTATTTCTATATCATCCAAAAATTCAATTTGATCAAGCATTACAAAATCAATATGGATGAAGCTCAAAAAAGCAAACGCAAAGCCCTTACCATACTCAAAGAAGAAAACATGAAAATTGAAAAAACCGAAACTGGTTTGCTTCGCATTCATGTATGGGACAAAGACCCACAAATGGCTTCAGACATAGCCAATGCCTTTTTAGAAAATATCGAAAACACCAACCATCAACTTCAAAAACAATACAACCAAAATATATTATCCGAGGTCAAACAAGACATCCAAACCAAATCCTTACGATTCAAACACCTCAACGATTCGCTTTCAGGCATTTCCAATGCATCAGATATCCAATTACTTGCTATCCAAAAAAATACTTTGCTGGACGAAATTCAACAACTCGAAAAAATAGCAAATCAGTTTGAACTAATCCTTAAAGCCCAACAACCTGCATTGTTAGTCATAGACAAGGCTACCCCAAACAAAAAACAAGACAGTCCACACCGACTCATTACACTCATTACCATACTTGTAGGTGGACTCATGTTTAGTATATTTTTAATCACGTCTTTAGAAGGCATATTGCTTTACCACAACCGAAATGAAAAGTCTAGCCTTCAATAGTACAAAACTTTTCAGCGCACTTACTGCATTGTTTATACTCGTCAGTTTGTGGTGTATCTATGTTGATTCTTTTTTGCCAGTCATGGTTTTGATAGCCTTGGCATTCATGAGCAATTTTGTATCCCAACCCATCAAATTGTTTTGGGTATTGCTGTTGTCCATTCCACTTTCTATCGAGTATACGTTCGATTCAGGTATCAGCACCGACTTCCCCGACGAATTCCTTATGTTACTCATTACAGCATGTTCATTTTTAGTGTTGGGCTTGAGCAAATCTGTGGCATTACCCTACGCCTTGAGACATCCATTGTTATTGATTGTAGTTTTACAGCTAGTTTGGGCCTTGGCCAATATTACATTTTCCACCTACCCTTTACTTTCCTTAAAATATTTCTTAGCCAAAATTTGGTACGTACTCCCCTTCATCCTTTTTCTGCAAGGCACACTCCAATCCAAACGCGACTTCCGAAGCCTCGCTATTATCGTGGTAGTCCCTATCCTATTTGTGGCACTATATTCCATGTATTATCATTACGACAACGACTTTAGTTTCTTGACCATCAACGATAGCCTGCAACCTTTCTTTCGCAACCATGTCAACTATGCCGCTATGCTTACGTTTGCATTGTCCATATGTGTTGTCAGTTTGCGTCAAATAGCAAACCCAGTTCACAAAATCATCATTTCGCTTACTATCATTGTATTGCTTATTGCATTATTTTTTTCATACACACGAGGTTCGTGGCTTTCACTTATCGTATCGGGTATAGCCTTGCTATTGTTTTACAAACAGCGATTATTCCAAAGTCTTAGAGTTATACTTGTTGTCGTATTTGGATTATTTGTGTGGATGAGTTTCAACGACAATTATAGTATGTTCAAACCCAGCTACGAAAAAACCATATTTCAAAGTTCGCTTACACAACATCTCAATTCCATGTATTCCATGCAGGAGATATCGGGCGCCGAACGTATACATCGCTGGATAGCAGGCGTGCGTATGATAGCCGAAAGACCACTGACTGGGTTTGGTTCAGCTACCTTTTACAAAAACTACAAACCCTACTGCGACCCTCGCTTCAAAACCTGGGTCAGTGCCAACCCCGAAAAATCGAGCGTGCACAATTACTTTCTCCTCGTATGGATAGAGCAAGGCCTTGTGGGCTTTCTATTATTTATCATCCTCATACTCTATTTTTTTAGCCGCAGCCAAAAGCTCTATGCCCAGCTTCACGATCCATTTTACAAAACCGTATTGGCAGGTATAGTCCTCATCATGGTCAATATTTTAGTTGTCAATTTCTTTAGCGACATGATCGAAACCGACAAAGTTGGGTCCTTTTTCTTCATCTGCATCGGCCTACTCATATGGCTCGATGCCAGCACCAAAGCCGAACAAATAGCTTAGCAAGTAGATATGATAAATGAGATGTCAGATTTGAGAATGCTTATATTTGAGATTTGGAGCCGAACTTTTCCTACTATTGAGCCAAAGCTTGCTATCCAGAGTCTCGTTTTGAAGGATGACACTATCAATGCTAAAATTTATCGACACACGCATGATTAAGCTGATGAAATGCAAACATACCAATAACGTTTATCAGCATTTATCATTTGCATCATTGTGAAAAGATTGCTATACTTATTGCTAAGTAGTATGGTTATAGCTGTTTAGAATAAAATAATATAGGCACAGTTGGGTATATTGTTTGATTGATTTATCTTCGTCATAGAGATATTTTATTGAAAAGAAATTATAATTGTCAGTTGATTCTTTAGAATAGAATATTTCAACAAACAAAAACTACAAAATAAAAATTATGAAATTAGGATCATTTTCTATCAGCTTGACTGTAAAAGACATTCATACGTCTTTGGCATTTTACGAAAAATTAGGCTTTGTATACAAGGGAGGCAACATAGACCAAAAATGGATTGTGCTTAAAAATGGCAATGCCATCATTGGACTATTCGAAGGTATGTTTGAACAAAATATTATAACATTTAATCCGGGCTGGAATGAAAATGCAGAAAACATTGAAGACTTTGACGATGTAAGAACTATACAAACGATGCTCAAAAATCAAGGCATAACCTTAACCCGCGAAGCGGATGGCACAACTTCTGGTCCTGAATATATTACGCTAACCGATCCTGATGGCAATAATATACTAATAGATCAGCACCGATAACATCAATTAAAATATCAATCATAAAAAGTAATAAGTATGACAACACCAATTAAAAATCCATTTACATGGATAGAAATTTATGTAGACGATATGCCAAGAGCGCAAGCGTTTTACGAAAACATATTACAAATAAACATGATACCGATGCAAACACCCGGTGATTTTGTGGGATTAGAAATGTTGAGCTTCCCTTGGGTAAATGGCGAATCCAATATCAGTGGTGCACTGTGCAAAATGGACAATATGAAACCTGGTGCTGGTGGAACATTGGCCTACTTTGCTTGCGATGACTGTGCAGTAGAAACTGCAAGAGCTGAGGCAGCAGGCGGGCAAATACTTCAACCTAAAATGCAACTTGGTGAACATGGATTTTGTTCGATTGTAATGGATACAGAAGGAAATTCAATAGGTTTACATTCTATGAAATAAACCCGAATTTCATTCGTAAATAAATTTAATTTTTAAACATAAATACTATAAGCTTAAATTGCGATAACAATTAGCTTATAGTATTTTTTTTTGAGTAGAAATAATAACGAATCTTAACTTACAAAAGATGACGACAACCGAACGAATCAAAAAAGCTTTTGATCAATACATTGAACTACCTTTAGAAGGCTGGAAATCATTTACAGATTTGGGCGAAATTGTGATTGCAGAAAAAGATGAACTCATCAAACAATGTAACACAACAGAAAACTATTTATATTTCATCCTCAGTGGTTCGGGAGCTATTTTGATTTGGAATAAAAACAACTTAGTGTGTATAGACCTTTGCTATGAAAATGATTTCTTTGGCGATTACATGTCTTTCTTGACCCATTCGGTTTCGCCATTGGAAGTTATTACATTTGAACAAACAGAATTATTTCGAATTTCAAAAACCAACTTTGACAAACTGAGTAGTACACAACTTGGTGACAAAATTTGTCGATTTGCAGCCGAAGGTCTTTTCATACACAAGCAACAACAACAAATAGACATATTGACCAAAACAGCAAAAGAACGATATTTAGAACTTCAACAGCAACATGCGAGTATACTATTTCGAACACCACAAAAGTATATTGCATCATATTTGGGTGTAACACCACAGAGTTTGAGTAGAATAAGAGCAGAATTGGCGAAGTAGAAAACTGCACAATCATTAAATATCCTAGGTGTAAGTTTTAATTATCATATGGTAACTGAACTTACACTAATAGTTTGGACTTTTGCAGTACAATCAATTTACAATGAAAACCTTATTAACTATATGTATCGTTTTAGCAGCTACTGTCATCTTGCTCTCTGCCAACAAATTTCTCCCCAATATAGGAGTTCGACTGCACCAGAATGAATATTTCAACGGCATATTGAAGTATCAATTTTTTGCTGTACTCATAGCAGCAGTTGCAATATTGATTACTTTAAAATGGACACCACAGAGTCGAGAATTGTTGGGACTAGGCAACATCAACACACTTGCTAGCAAAGAAATGTGGCTAGGCATCAACGGCAGAACATCATGGAAAACTAATGCACTACAACTTGCAGTATTTATTAGTCTTGCAACAGGCGTATTTATGTATATGGCAGTCAAACAAACGAATAGTTTAACCAATTTTAAATTAAGTTTTATACCTGTTATACTGCTCATGTCACTGACAAACTCATTTGCTGAAGAGGCAATATACAGGTTTGCAATAAATGGCAATTTAATGCCACACACTTTGAAATGGATTATTTTAGTTGCATCTGCAATACTATTTGGACTACCACATTATATGGGTTATCCAAATGGAGTTGTTGGTGTATTGATGGCTGCAACTTTAGGTTATATACTATCAAAAGCGACCTACGAAACGCAAGGTATAGGCATTGCTTGGTCTATTCACTTTGTACAAGATGTCATTATTTTTACTGCATTAAGCATGATCAATATTAAAATCTAATTTACACGAATCGAATACATATTGATTATTACCCCAACAAATTTAGAATGGCGAATAGTAGTAAAAATATATTCAAAGGGCAAAAAATAACCGATTTTTACCAATACTATAAATTGCTTATTTATAACTAATTTGACTTTTAGAATATAAAAATTGAATAACTTATCTGAATAAAAACTAAGATTGTATTCATTAAAAAAATAAAAAAAGCTATGAAAATAGACAATAATCATAAACGTGTATTTATTATTTGGCTCGGTATATATCCATTGATTACATTGCTACTTTACTTATTAGGCGATGCCTTAATCAAGTTCCCTTTACCATTACGTTATTTGATGTTGACAGCAATAGCTGTAACGGTTTTAGCATATATCATCCTACCAATTTTGCACAAAATATTTGGGGAATGATTAAATCAGTGATAAAAAACCACAACAATAATTTTAAATAAAATTACAATTTCTAGTCAAGAAAACTAGACCAATCAATTGTTTGGTTGAACTATTTCAAAACAAAAATAAATATCAATGTTGTTGAAAACACATCTAACCGAACCAACTAAATTGTTTAACTTTGGAGTACGTTGGAACATCTTTTTCAAGAAAAATATTATTTATTTTACTTATTGGCATTTTTAGCTGAAGTATTGGGCACAGTTAGCGGATTTGGCTCATCGATATTATTTGTACCTATTGCTTCATATTTTTTTGATTTCCATGCAGTGCTAGGCATTACTGCTTTATTCCATGTGTTTAGCAATTTATCTAAATTGATATTATTTCGTGAAGGTATCAACGTGTATCTTGTAAAAACAATGGGTATTTCTGCGACACTGAGTGTTATAGTCGGGGCTGTATTAAGTAAGTATGCACCAGTTAAAGAATTAGAATTCATATTGAGTTTGTTTATGTTAGGATTAAGTCTTTATTTACTAACCGGTCGTCAAAACCAAGTGAAAGAAAGCAACACCAATTTGATTATTGGAGGAAGTCTGTCAGGATTTATTGCTGGATTAGTGGGTACAGGTGGCGCTATCAGAGGAATCACTTTGACAGCATTTAATTTGAATAAACAAACTTTCATTTCTACTTCTGCAATTATAGATATGGGCGTGGATAGCAGTCGATTAGGTGTGTACATTTTGAATGGCTTTTTTAAACAAGAATTTCTGTATTTTATACCTATACTGATTTTGATAAGTATTGGAGGATCTTGGACTGGAAAAAAAGCGCTAGAATATATCTCCGAATCTATTTTCAAAAAGATTGTACTAGGATTAATATTCTTATTAGCTACAATACAAATTGCCACTTACAGTTATACATATTTTAAAACATAATTATTATGTCATCCACTTTTAATAGTCAAATCTCCAATGAAATATTTCCAATTTCAGAAAGAGTTTCAGGTTACTCTATCAGAAAATCATTACTAACTTTCATTCAACAACAATATCCAAATTTCAAAATCGATAGCTATCTTTCTATACACGAACTCAATCATTTCCGCGAGAAATATATATCACAAACATTAAGAGATGAGAAAGGACAATTGACAGAATTAGAGGATAAAGTTATGCTTTCCATGCAAGACCAAACTGTCTTGACTGGAGAATTAGATCATGAAACAACTGAACCACTTACCTTTGGGCAAAGAACAGCTGACAAAGTTGCCTCATTTGGAGGAAGCTGGACATTTATTATAAGTTTTGGCGTTTTTCTTGTCATTTGGATATTAACCAATATCATATTTTTATCAAACAAAGGTTTTGACCCATATCCATTTATCCTTTTAAATTTAATTCTGTCATGTATAGCTGCACTGCAAGCTCCAGTCATCATGATGAGTCAAAATAGACAAGAAGAAAAAGATAGAGACCGAGCAAAAAAAGATTATATGATTAATCTTAAATCTGAACTTGAGATTAGATTACTGCACGATAAAATTGACCATTTAATTTTACACCAGCAACAAGAATTGTTGGAAATTCAACGTGTACAAATTGAAATGATGAATGATATTTTATCCAAATTTGAAAAGAAATAATTCTAGTTCATTAAACTTCAATAGTATTAAATTGAACCTTGAACATAATCATGGTTGAATTGACCCAAATCTTTTGTACTTACACCATGACAACTATTACATTGTCAAGTAGATTTGCTAGAACCCATATACTTTGTATCACCTTTGGTATTTGTTAAGCTTGGATAAACAGGTGAACTTAGATCAACGATATTCGTTGTAAAAAAGTTACCTTTTGCATCAAATTCTATATCACCTTTAAATGTGCCGCTGCCATTAGGTCCTGATTATAATTTGATAGTACTATTGGGTTTGGTTGAGGTTTGTAAAGAATCATATACTATTCCTGCTATGTAAAAACAGCCCTTGCCTTCACCTAAATCTTTATGACAATTCATACAATTTTGCCCAATATTGTGACTTTCATCTTGATTTTTAACAGAGATATTGGTTGCACCACATCCTTTTTCATTATCCTCTTTTTCACAACTTTATAGGGTTATGATGCCTACAAATGATAATAATGTTACAACTAATATTAATTTTAATGTTGTCATCATTATTATTTTTTTAATGATTAAATTTATTCTTCTGATTTATTTTTCAATGACATCAACAAGGTATAGGCACCTTTGCTCACAATTTTTTGTTGCGAAGTTAATTCTGGAGAAAAAACTTCGATTTGTCCTGCATGATTTTGACCGATACTGACTTCTTTCATCTCATAAATTCTAGTACCTGTTTCCACAAATACATATGATTTAGTCTCAAATCGAACGACAGCTTCCTCAGGTACTACGTTGGTCAAATTTGAACTCATTTCTATTTCTGCATTCATATACATGCCTGGCAAAAGTGTTTTGTCATAATCTAAAAAATGGCAATGAACCTCTACGCTTCGATCGCTTGATAAGTCTTTCCCAATCAGAATAATTTCACAAGGATGTTTAGTTGTTGTATCGTTGTTCGTAAAGGCTATAACTTGTTGCCCAATTTGCAATGACTGAATATCCTTTTCATATACAGTTAAATTCAAATGAATATCAGAGGGGTTCACCAATTCAAAAAGCACTTCAGAAGGATTGATGTACTTCCCAATATTCACTTTTACATTAGATACAAAACCATCTATTGGCGAATAAATATTGATCCTTCTACTAATAGCGCCAGATTGTAAATGATTTGGATTGATATTGATCAATTTCAATTTTTCACGTAAGGAGTTTACAATAATTTCTTGACCTTTATATGCCGATTCAGCTTGTTGATACACTTTGTCACTGACTGCTTTACTTTGATTTAATTCCTTTTGACGATTATATTCTTTACGGTTTAAATCAAGTGTATTCAATGCCGTTAAATAGTCTTCTTGCATCTGAATATATTGTTGATCTTCCATTTGCGCTATCACTTGGCCTTTATTGACATGCATTCCAGGTAGCAATGAAGTCGTTTTCAGATAACCGCCCAAAGGGACACTTATGCTGACCATATTTTGCGGAGGCACATCTATTTTACCGTTCAGTTTCAGTAATGTAGGCATCTGTTTAGATGCTAAAGTTGTCAATTCGATTTTTGCATTTTTGAATTGTATTTCGGTCAATGTCAGTTTGTTTTCATTCACTTCAATTGAATCTTCAGGCTTCTTATTTGATTCTTTATTCCCACAAGCATTCAGAAGAAAAAAACTTGAATAGAAGAAAATAAAATAATATATTTTTAATTTAATGTTCATGTTATTGTTTAGTGTGTTTTTTGTTTGATAATAAATTGTCATGTGTCCAAGGGACATAATTTGTAAATAGTGAAAGTCTTTTTTCGCAATTGGCAATGTTGCAAATACTGCATTGCTTTTCTGGTATGCATCCATCTATATGTATAAAGAATTCTACTTTCTCGTCGAAGTGTTTGGTAAACATTGCAGTTAATGAATCAAGAATATAGTGTGCTTCATTGACATTGATATAATAAGGCACAGTTATATGACAGTCAATATGATAAAAACCTGCATAGTTGATGACTCTTACATTGTGTACATCTATCCAATTTGACTTTCTATTTTCATTAAGAACGACTACGATTTCATCAATAATAGCATCATCTGATTCGTCCATTA